>JACFNR010000015.1:3212-54648 GCA_019454765.1 Trueperaceae bacterium
AGGTACGCCTCCACCACGCGCGGGTCGCTCGTGACCTCGGCGTAGGTTCCGGCGGCGAGCTCCGACCCGTGATCCATCACCAGCACCCGGTCGGCGAGGTCGCGCACCACGGGCATGACGTGCTCGATGAACACCACCGTCACCCCCTCGTCGCGCACGGCGCGCACGAGTTCGACGGCCTGCCGCGCCTCGCCGGGACGCAGGCCGGCCATGACCTCGTCGAGCAGGAGCACCTCCGGCCGCGTGGCGAGGGCGCGCGCGATCTCCAGCCGCTTCTCCTGCAACAGGTTCAGGTCCTCCACCGGGTGGTCGCGGAGCCGCGTCAGGCCGGTGCGCTCCAGCGCCTGGTCGGCGCGGCGGCGCGCCTCGCCGGCGGCCACGCCGCTGGAACCGAACTGCGCGCCCACCAGCACGTTCTCGCCCACCGTCATCTCGGGGAACGGCTGCACCACCTGGAAGGCGCGCCCCAGGCCGAGCCGGCAGCGCTGGAAGGTGGGCAGGTGCGTGATGTCGTGGTCGAGCAGCGTGATGGTGCCGGACGACGGCGTCAGGAGCCCGGACACGAGGTTCAGGAGCGTGGTCTTGCCGGCGCCGTTGGGGCCGATGATGGCGAAGATCTCGCCGCGCCTCACCTCGAACGACACGCCGTTCACGGCGGTCAGGCCACCGAACGTCTTCGACAGCCCCTTGCCTGCGAGTATCGGCCTCACGAGCCGCCCTCCTCGCTCCGGGGAGCGTCCTCGGAGGCGGGCCGGCGCCTGAACGGCCTCCCGAGCAGGCCCACGAGGCCGCGCGGCATGAAGAGGATGCTCGCCACCAACACGATGCCGTAACCGATCAGGTAGCCCTCCGAGAACGTGCGCTTGAGGGTCTCCTCGAGGCCCGCCAGCACGGTGGCGCCGAGGATGGGACCGAGCGTGGTGTAGAGGCCCCCGAAGATCGGCGTGACCAGGGCGAGGACGGTCGTGTGGATGGAGAAGGCGCCGTCGGGGCTGACGCTGCCCAGGCGGTGCGCCTCGACCGCCCCGAGCAGGCCGGCGATGGCGCTGGAGAGCACGAAGGCGAGGAGCTTCATGCGGGCCGGGTCGACCCCCATGACGCCCGCCACCTGCTCGTTGGTGCGGATGGCGGTGAACGCCGAGCGGAGGCGCGAGCGCTGGACGAGCGCCGACACCACCACGGCGAGGACCAGCAGGGCGGCGTAGACCCAGAAGTAGCTCTGGTTGCGGAGGAACGCCACCTCCCAACGCTCCATGGCGCCGGCCACGAAGGTCGGCCGGAACAGGGCGGGCACGTTGATGCCGGCGGCGCCGCCGGCCACCGGCGTCGGCAGGCGCTGCACGGCGGCCTTGAGCACCTCGGTGAAGGCCAGGGTGGCGATGGCGAAGTAGATCCCGAACAGCCGCAGCGTCACCGAGCCGAGGCCGAGCGCCAGCAGGGCCGCCACGACCCCGCCGAGCGGGATGCCGAGCCACAGTGGCGCGCCCGTGAGCTTGAAGAGGACGGCGGTGGTGTAGGCGCCCGCGCCCGTGAAGGCCGCGTGCGCGAGCGAGAGCTGGCCCGTGCGGGCGAGCAGGTCCCAGGAGAGCGCCAGGGTGGCGAGGACGAGGGCGTTCGTGGCGAGCGAGAGGTAGCTGACGGACGCCCGTCCGAACAGCTCCCGCAGCGCCGCGGGCAGCAGGACGAGGAGGAGGGCGAAGAGAGCGGTCACGACGAGGTCGCGGCGCAGGCCGCCGCGCGGGCCCCTCACGCCGTCCTCCGCGAGCGCCACACTAAGACGATGAAGATGATGGCGAAGAACACCATGTTCCTCAGCGCGTCGCCGTTGGGCACGAGCGTGGCGACGAGAGACTCGGCGAGCGCCACGGTCAGGGACGCCGCCACGATGCCGCGGATGTTGCCGAGGCCGGCAAGCACCACGATGGCGAAGGCCTTGAGCGTGAACGCGAGGCCCACCGTGGGGGTCGGCGACTGTATGACGGCTATCATCACCCCGCCCATGCCCGCGAGCAGGGCCGACAACGCGAACGCCACGAGGTAGACGCGGTTCACCTCGAGGCCGACCAGGCCCGCGCCGATGCGGTTCTGGGCCACCGCGCGCATGGCGCGGCCGAGCGGGGTGGCCGCCAGGACCCAGTAGAGGGCCAGGACGAGCACGAGCGAGATCACGAAGCTGCCGAGCGGCACGGCGCCCACGCTGACGCCACCGAACTGGAACCCGAGCGAGCGGTACGGCACGTTGGCGATGGTGCGCGGGTCGCCGCCCCAGATGAGGAGCGCCAAGTTCTGCAAGATGATGCCCAGGCCGAAGGTCAGGAGCATCTGGTTGAGCTCGGGCGCCTTCAGCACGAAGCGGATGGAAGATAGGTAGATCAACGCGCCGATGACCGCGAGGGCGGGCGCCACGAAGAGGAGCGAGAGCAACGGGTCGAAGCCGAAGCTCACGAAGAGCTGGTAGGCGAGGAACGCTCCCACCATGAAGAACTCGCCGTGGGCGAAGTTGACGATGCCGATCACGCCGATGGCGAGCGCCAACCCGACCGACACGAGCGCGTACAGGCCGGAGGCGAGCACGCCCGAGACGATGGCTTGCGGTAGGAGTGCGAGGTCCATGGTGGTCTCGTGCCGTGAGGGCGGTCGGGGGGCCGCGCATGCTCGCGCAGCCCCCCGGCGCCTTCGGGCTAGCTGCTCAGCGGCAGCTCACGAGGGGGGCGGTGGCTCGCGCGGCGGGCCAGACGAGCTCGCGGACGCCGTCCTGGAACTGGAAGACGTTCCACATCTCGGCGCCGAAGCCCTGGTGTAGGGCGATGACGGACGGCTTGAAGCTCCACTCGCCCATGGGGGAGGGGAAGGTGCCCGACTGCAGGGCCGCGATGACGGCGGCCTGATCGGTGGTGCCGGCCGCGTTGATGGCGTCGGCGTAGCTCCACAGCTGGGCGTAGGCGAGGGCGGCCATGTAGTTGTCCGGCGCCTTGCCGTGCATGGCGACGTACTCGTTCAGGAACGTCTTCGCCTCGGGGTTGGGGAGGTTGGGGAGGTAGCCGATGAGGCCCGTCACGCACTGCGCCTCGGGGGCGGCGTCGAACTCGCTGGGCCAGCCCGGAGGGGCGCCGAAGATGTACTGCGGGACGTAGTTCATCTCGCGGATCTGGCTGGTGAGGGGGACCACGTCGGAGTCGTAGCCGATCCAGAAGAGAGCGTCGGCGCCGCTGGCGGCCGCCTTGGCGATGGCGGCGCGGAAGTCGCCGTTGCCGCCAGTGAGGGTCGACTTGAACGCCTCGACGAGGGGCACGTCGATGCCCGCGTCTTCCAGGAGACCGGCAGCCGCGGCCGCGCCGGGCCCGCCGAAGGCGGAGTCCTCGTGCAGGAGCGCCACGCTCTTCACGCCCGTGCTGGCCATGAACCCGGTGGACGCCTCGGTGTTCTGGTAGTCCCACGGGTGCACGTGGAAGAACCACTCCTCCTTGCCGAGGAGCTCCTCGATGCCGTCGAAGCCGTCGATGCCGATGCCCGACACGGCCCCGCCGATCCACGACACGATCGGCTGGAAGGTGCGGAACGACTCGACCAGCGCGAGCGTGACGCCGGAGGAGTAGCCGCCGGCGATGAACTCAACGTTGTCCTCCGTCATCAGCTTCTCGAAGGCGGCGACCGCCGTGGCGGGGTCGGCCTTGGTGTCCTCGATGACGAGCTTGAGGGGCTGGCCGAGCACGCCGCCGGCCGCGTTGATCTGGGCGAGGGCGAGCTCGAAGCCCGCCTTCTGGGCCTGACCGGTGCCGGCCGCGCCCCCGGAGAGGGGCGACAGGATGCCGATGGTCACGCCCTGCGCGGCCGCGACGGCCAGGAGGGCCACGACCAGGGTTGCGAGTATGCGCTTCATTCTTCCTCCTTCTGTTGCTTGCGGTCCCGCGCGGTGGCGGGTCTCCGGCTGCGCCGGCTGGGGGTCTTGGGTGGGCGTCTGCGGGAGGGGCGCCGGGTTCATGTCATGCGGTCCCCCCTGACTCGGGGCCCCGTCCGAACGTCTGGGCCAGGAGGGCGCGGAACCGCGCGGGCGCTTCGAGGGGCGGTGCGTGCCCCACGTCTTGCCAGGTGATCAACTCAGCGTCCCGGTAGGCCCCGGCCGTCACGGCGGCGGCCTCCGCGTCGATGAGGGCGTCCTTGGCGCCGTGCAGCACCACGACCGGGACGGTCACGGCGGTCGTGGCGGCGCCGAGGTCGTACGCGGCGAGCGCGCGGGAGTTGCCCTCGTAGGCGGCTGGAGCCATGGCGAGGGCGTCGTCGACCAGCGCCGGGAAGTAGGCGGGGAGGCGCGTGGGTGTGACGGCCGCCAGCGAATCGTGCAGGAGCCGGCGGTCGGTGCGCATGGCCGCGAGGGCCAGGTAGTGCTCCTCCGGGGTCACGTAGCCGAACGGGGGTGCGGCGTCCACGAGCAGGAGCGCGGTCACGAGCTCGGGGTGGCGCACGGCCAGCGCCTGCGCCACCGCGCCGCCGAGGCTATGCCCCACCACGCCCGCGCGGCTCACGCCGAGGCCGCCCAGGAAGGCCGCCATGGCGTCGGCCCAGGCGTAGACCCACTCGCCAGTGGGCCACCCCGCCGGCAGCGGGCTCGAGCGCCTGAAGTTGGGCAGGTCGGGCGCGAGCAGGAGGAGCCCCTCGGGCGGCTCCTCGAGCTGCTCCTTCCACCACAGGTGTGAGGCGAAGTTCCCGTGGATGAGGAGCACCGGCGCGCCCGCGCCGGCGCGGGCGTAGCCGAGCGTCAGCTCCGCCGCGTGGCCCGGCCGACCGGGCCTGTCCACGTTGACCGTGAGGTTCGCCGTGGTCACGCGTCACCTCCCGCGGCCTTCGCGCCGTGCTCTGCCTCGAACCGCTGCCTGAGAGCGGTCTTGAGGATCTTGCCCGCGCCGCTCTTGGGCAGCTCGGTCGCCACCTCCACGTGCTTGGGCACCTTGTAGCGCGCCAGCCGCTCGCGCATGTGCCGCGACAGCTCCTCGGGGGTGGCGACGAGTCCGGGGCGCAGCACCACGACCGCCAACCCCACCTCGCCCCAGCGCTCGTCCTCCACGCCGAGCACGGCGCACTCGGCCACGGCGGGGTGGTCGTAGAGGCAGCTCTCGACCTCGCTCGGGAACACGTTCTCGCCCCCCGAGATGAACATCTCTTTGCGCCGCCCCCTGATGGTGAAGAAGCCGTCCTCGTCGGTGGCCGCCAGGTCGCCGGTCCACAGCCAGCCGCCCCTCAGGGCGTCGGCGGTGGCCTCGGGCCGTTCGAAGTAGCCGCTGAACACGTGGGGCCCTCGCAGGGTGAGTTCGCCGACCTCGCCCGGCGCGCAGGGCGTGCCGTCCTCGCGCCTCACGGCGGCCTCGGCGTGCAGGAGGGGCTTGCCGACGGACTCGGGCCGCGCCTCCGCCTGCTCGAGCGTGATGGAGAAGCAGTTGACGCCCGCCTCGGTCAGCCCGTAGCCCTGCCTGAAGCGCACGCCGCGCCCGGCGAAGGCGCGCCGCACGGGCTCGGGGCAGGCGGCGCCGCCCGAGATGGCCCAGCGCACGCGCGAGAGGTCGCGCTCGGCGAAGCTCGGGTCGGCGGCCAGCATGGCGTACATGGTCGGCACGAGGAAGAGGATGGTCACGCCGAGCTCCTCCACCAGCCGCAGGTACTCGACCGGGTCGAACCTGCTCTGGAGGATGGTCCGGCCGCCCAGCTGGTAGAGGGGCGTGGTGAGGACGTTGACGGCGGCGTGGTAGCAGGGGGTGGCCTGCACCGCCACGTCGGCGTCCGTGAGGCCCCAGGAGAACACGGTGTTGACGGCGTTGTAGAAGACCTGCCGGTACGGCAGCATGGCCCCCTTGGGCAGTCCGGTGGTGCCACCCGTGAGGAGGATCATCTGCGGGTCCTCGGGGCTCAGCCTCGGCGGGGCGAGCCGCGGGGCGGCTTTCCCGCGGGCGGTCACGCTCTCGTCCCAGGCGGCCAGGTCGATGAGGGCCGGGCCGCTCGCGCCCTCGGCGAGAGCGGCCCCCTCGGCGGTCGCGGCCGCAGCCGCCGCGTTCTCCGCATCGTGGAGCACCGCGCTGGGCCGCAGGTAGGCGCCCAGCTCGCGCAGCTCGCGCTGTGCGAGACGCACGTTGAGCGGCGTGTAGACGAAGCCGAGCTTGGCGGTGGCGAGGATGAGGTCCAAGTGGCCCAAGTGGTTGTTGGCAGCGATGGCCACGCGGTCGCCCTTGCCGACCCCAAGCTCGGCGAGGTGAGCCGCGGCGCGGTCGGCCCGCTCGTTCAGCTCGGCGTACGTGTACCAGCGACCCCGCCACCAGAGGGCGTCGCGCTGCGGCGTGAGGTCCGCGCGGCGGGCGGCGACGTCGAGGATCACGCCGCGCCCTCCTCGCTCCAGCGGAGCGCCACGGCGTTCCACACGTAGCCCACGCCCGCGGCAACGGCCACGGCCAGGTCGCCGGGCCGCAGGCGGCCGCTCGCGCGGGCCAGCTCGAGCGACAGGATCTGGTCCACCTGTCCGAGGTGGCCGTAGCGGCTCAGGTAGGTGCTCTGCTCTGGCGCCAGGCCCAACTCGCGCAACAGGTAGTCGTGAGCGCTGCGTTTCACGTGGAGCATGGCGAGGTAGGCGAGGTCCGCCGGCTCGGCGCCGCTGCGCTCCAGCGCCTCCCTGACCACGCGCACGAAGTTGGCCAGGCTGGCGTGCTCCAGGCGCTCCTTCATGCCGGCGGGGTCGGGGACGCGCAGACGGTAGTCGCTCACGTTGGCGGGAGTGAGGGGCGCCTTCGTGCCGCCCACGGGCACGAGCACGTCGAGCGAGAAGCTGCCGTCCGTGATGATGCTCGAGCCCAGCAGGCGGTGCCCGGCGCCGTGCTGCACGACGGCCGCCCCGGCGCCGGCGCCCAGGTTGTACATGAAGCGCACGTCGGGGTCGGTCAGGTCGATCAGGTCGGAGTTGCGGTAGCCGCCGGCCACCAGCACCACGTTCACGCTCTCGTCGGCCAGCAGGAGGTCCTTGGCCTGCTTGAGGGCGAGGACCGCCGTGCCGCACTTCTGCCCGACGTCGTAGGCGTAGGCGTTGCGGGCGCCCACGTCGTAGGCGAGCTTGATGCCGGCCGTCCAGACCGGGTACTCCTTGTACTCCTCCGTCATGGAGATGACGACGTCCACGTCCTCGGGCCGCACGCCCGCGTCGGCCAGGGCGCGCTCGCCGGCGGTGACCCCCATGGCCACGGGATGGTCGTCCGGTCCTGGCAGCACGCGCTCCTCGATGCCGAGCTTGTCGCGCACCACCCACTCGGGGAGGCCGGTGGCGGTGGCGAGGTCGGCGGCGCTGAGGCGGCCCGCCGGCACGTAGGTGGCGAGACCGGTGACCCCGACGCTCGTCCGCGAGGGAGCGCTCACGGCGCCGCCTCCGGCTCGGGCGCCAGCCCGTGCGCGACGAGCTCGAACGTGGCGGCCAGGACCTCGGCGGGCGGCGCCTCGCGGCGCCAGATGGCGTACCTGAGGCCGAGGAAGTGCGCCACGCCCATGAGCGCCCACGCCTGGGCGCCGGCGTCGGAGCGCCTCACCTCGCCGGTCGCCTGGGCGCGCTGGAGGTTGACCGTGTAGGCGTCGGCGAGCGTCTGGTAGTACTCGCGGTAGATGGTCTCGTCGACGAACTGCGACTCCATGACGACCCGGTAGAGGTTCTGGTGCGTCAGGGCGAAGCGGATGAACGCCTCGAGGCCCAGGCGCTCCACCTCGAGGCGGTCGGCGGCACCGGCCGTGGCCTCGCTGAGGGCGTGCCTGAGCTGCCTGCCCATGTCGAGGACGAGCTCGCGCAGGGCGTCGACCTTGGCGGGGAAGTAGAGGTAGAAGGTGCCCTGCGCCACGCCCGCCCGCCGCGTGATGTCGGAGACGGAGGTGGCCACGTAGCCGTTCTGACCGAACTCCGTCTCGGCGGCGTCGAGCAGCTTGCGGCGGGTCGCTTCGCCGCGCGCTGTGGTCGGGCGGGGGAGTGCGCTCAACTAGGTGCCTTCCTGCCGGCGTCCACGCCGCACGGTCGGTGCGCGGCGCGGAACCTGACTACTGATTCAGTTGTCAGTAAGTAAAGCGCTTGCCGCGGCGGCTGTCAAGGCCACCCCAGCCCCGGTCGGATCTGCCTCTGAGATGACTCGGGCCGCCGCCCCGAGGGTCGACGCCCGGCCGGCAACGCCGGCGCCTCAGAGGTCGCCGGCCACCACGGTCACGACCAGGTCGGTGCCGCTCCCGTCGAAGAGGTAGGCGCTGCCGTCATGCACGAAGGGGTCGTCGGACCGGGCGAGCCTCACGGCGCCCGCGGCGCCGAGAGGGGTCGGCGCCGTGAGGAGCCTCCCGGCCTTGTCGACCAGCGCGAACCAGGTCCCCGTGTAGGTCGTGGGCGTCCACGTCTCCCACAGGAGCAGACCCGCGTCGTCACCGGCCCGCACCGCCTTCAGGCGCGAAGCGTTCCCGGCGTCGACGTCCGGGTAGCTGGTCAGCCAGCGCAGCCCCGCGTTGCGTTGCGGCGCCCAGCCGCCGTTGAAGTCGTAGAACCCGCCGCTCTCGGTGACGCTCCCCGGCCCGCCCGAGAGGACGAGGTCGTCGGTCACCACGTTCGCCTCGCCGTAGGGGGCGGCCTGGAAGTCGGCGCGGACCTTCACGTTCCCTATGTCGCGGGGGTCCGTCAGGTAGCCGGCGGCCCGCTCGTTGCGGAGTGCCCGCCCGTCAGGGTCCGGCTCGCCCACGAAGACGACGAGCAGCCCGTCGTCGAACTCGAGCACCGCGCCGAGCTCGCCGTAGACGTTGTTGTCGTTCGACCACCGGTAGTACGTCGTGCCGCCCCCGCTGATCTCCTCGTACACGGGGTAGGAGACGCCGGCGGGGCTGGTCGCGGTGGTGCCGTGCTCGGTCTTGAAGGTGTACACGACGCGAGAGGTCTTGCTGCCGACCGCGATCCGGTGGAGGTTCACGCCGCGGGGGTAGTTGTCGCCGTGGTCGATCGCGAGGAAACCACCGCCCTCCGCCGCCGTGAGGTAGGTGCCGAACGAGTGGCCGGACGTCTGCCCCAAGAGGCTGGTCTGCGTGAGCGTGTCGGCGTCGAAGGTCGCGGCCACCCCGCCCTGGTGGTTGAGTCCGTCGCTCGAGCGGTGCATGAGGCGCGAGAGCACGAGCGCGAGCTGGCCGCGAGAGTAGGCCAGGGCCGAGTGGCCCTCCCACGGCCTGACGTCACCGGAGGCGATCATGTTGAGGCCTTGCCGGCTCGTGTCGAGGGAGACGGCCGCGGCGGCCGACTCGGCCGGGGCGCCGAACGTGTAGGCGCGCAGCGTGAGCGTGGCCGCGACCTCCTCCTCCGTGGTCCCGCCGGGCGCCAGGGTCAGGTAGTAGAGCCGCCCGGCGCCGAAGGTGGCGGCGAGCAGCCGCTCGCCCCCGCCGGGAAGGCTCCAGGAGCTGCCGCGCGCCAGGTCGGCGCTGAAGAGCGCGACCATGACCTCCCCGGCTGAGGCCGACTGCCACACGGCGCCGACGAGTCCGTCGCACGCGAAACCGAAGTAGGTGCGTGGGGCGGGGTAGCGGTTCTGCCACTCGCCGGGCCCCGCGGGGGAGGTGCCCGCGGCGGCGGGAGCGGCGGCGGCGACGGGGAGGCGCACCTGGCTGGCGACCAGTTCCCCGCTCGGCAGGCCGGGGGCGGCCCAGGTGCCGAGCGGCACGGCCGCGGCCCCGGACGGCGTCAGCGGCAGGTCCCGGCAGCTGCCGCCTGGCAGGGGCTCGGGTGGCGATTTGGGCGGCGGCACCAGGTCCTCGAGGAACCCGCACGCCGCCAGGGCGAGCACCAGCGCCCCCGCGACGGGCGCCAAGCGCCACGCGCGCCTCGCGGCGCCGACGGCCCGGTGCGCGGTGCGCACGGCCCGGCACCCTGTTCGGTGACCGACCACGGTTGCCTAAGCTTACTCGCCGGGTCCCGCCCAGGGAGCGACGGCCGTCGCCGGGAGCGCAGCGTCGCGGCCCCGCCACTCCCCGACCGGAGCCTCCCGCGGAGGTCCGGCCAGGCGAAGGTGCGTGGCGGCGTCCGCCCGCTCGGCGAGCAGCCGCGCGACGTGCGGGTGGCAGGTGAGGAAGAGGACCTGGTGCGCGAGCGCCACGTCCGCGATGACGTCGGCGAGGCGCGCGGCGCGCTCCGGGTCGGCGTTCACCAACACGTCGTCGAGCACGAGGGGCAGCGGGCCGTGGCTCTCCGAGAACGACGCGACCAGCGCGAAGCGCACCGCCAGGTAGAGCTGCTCCTTGGTGCCGCGGCTCAGCTCCTCCGTCTCGCGCGGTTCGTCGGTGGCCGTGAACACCCTCAGGGCGCGCCCCTCCTGCAGGTGGACGCGCGTGTAGCGGCCCGCCGTCATCGACGCCAGGTGAGCGCCGGCGCGTCGCAGCACCGCGGGCACCTTAGTGCGCTCGTACTCGCCGAGCGTCTCGTCGATCAGACCCTTGGCGAGGCTGGTCACCAGCCAGCGCCGCGCCTGCGCTCGCGCCTCGGCGGCGGCGAGGTTGGCCGCCAGCTGGTGCGTGGCGAGGTCGGCGGAGTGCGTCAGGTCGTCGAGGCGCTGCTTGAGCCCCCCGACCCGCTCGTCGAGCCCCCTGACCTCCTGTCCGAGGCGCTCGGCCGCCTCCTCCCGCACCTTCACGTCGGCCTCCCAGCCGCGAGGGTCGGCCGCCGCCAGGTCGCGCCGCGCCGCGTCCTGACGCGCACCGAACCGGGTCGCGAGCTCGCGCTCGGCGTCGCGGACCACGGCCTCGTGGCGCTTTCGTTCCAGCTCCCTCTCGGCGCGGCGGGCCTCAGCGCCGGCCAACGCCTCGACCCACCCCCGCACGGCGCTCGCCACGCCGCCCTCGCCCACCGTCTCGCCCAGCGCCCCCGCCAGGCGCTCCGCTCGCGCGCGGTAGTCGTCGTTTCGCAGGGTGGCCGGGCGCACCCAGGCGTAGGCCTCGCGGTAGGCAGACTGCGCTGCCCGCCCGCGCTCGATGGCGTTCAGCAGGTGCGGGACGACGGACGGGCCGCTGCCGGCCGGTAGGCCGTTGCGTTCGCACCACGCCTCCCACTCCCGGCGCGCGTCGGCCTCGACCGCCTTGCCGGAGGCGACCTCCTGCCTGAGGGCCTCGAGCGCCTCTCCCGCCGCCCGCAGCGCAGCGACCGTCGAGTCGTGGGCGGCGCGAGCTCGGCGGGCCTCGCGCAAGGCGTCCGACCGGAGGGCGAGGGCACGCAGCGCGGCGCGGAGGTCGGCCGCGAGCGTCGCGCCGCCATCCAGACCCAACCGCGCGGCGGCGGTCCTCGATTCCGCCGCCAGCTCGCCGACCACCAGCTCGAGCCTCGCCGCCTCCTCCGCGAGCGCCGCCATGGCATCTCGCCCCCGCGCGCGCTGCCGTGCAGGGGCCAACAGGGCGGTCGCGGCGAGCCCCAGCGCCAGCGCCAAGGCGCCGTAGCCCGGGCCCGCCCCCCAGGCCAACCAGGTGGCGCCCGCGGCGAGGGCGATCAGCAGGCCCCAACCGACCCAGCGGGCGGTCCGGCCGGACGCCGCCCGGGTCGAGGCGGCCTGGAGCCGCTCCAGGGCGCCCGCGCGCTCGTTCTCGGCGCGGCTCAGGGCGACGCTCAGGTCCTCCAGGCGCTCGAGCTCCGCGCGGCGCGCCTCGACGGCTCGCAGGTCGGCGACGTCGTCGACCGGCGCGGCGCCGCCCTGACCCGCGCCCGCGGGCGCCGGCCGGACGGCCTCCGCCAGCAGCCCCTCGCGCCTGGCGCGGGCGGAGGCCTCGGCCGCGGTCGCTTCGGCGAGCCTGTGCTCGGCCGCCTCGACGGCGCCGGCGAGCCTGGCGCGCGCCGCCATGGCCTGCTGCGCCTCGGCCTGAGCGGCCTCCGCCCGTTCGCGCCAGGCGGCGGCGCCGTCGAACGCCGCCAGGCGCGCGGCGCTCCAGGCGGGGCCTAGCTCGCGGAGGCAGTCTCGCAGCGCGTCGACGCGAGCCTGCATCGCCGTGAGCCGCCGAGCCACCTCGTCGAGCGTCTGCTCGTACCGTTCGAGGCCGGCGCCCAACTCGGTGATGGTCGCAGCGTGCCGCAGCCAGCGCTCGTCGGCGCCCTGCGCGCCACCCTCCGAGGCGGCCGCGCCAAGGCGTCGCAGGGCGGCGAGCGACTCGGCGCGCGCCTGCCACGCCGGCCACAGCGCCAGGAGGTTCGCCTGCCAGTCGCGCTGCGCCAGCGTCCGCCCCAACTCGTCGGCCCGGGTCCGGGCCAGGGTCGCGGCGTCGTCGCGCTCGCGCTCGAGCCTCTCGAAGGCGCGCGCCTCGTCGCGAGCCTGCGTGGCGGCCGCCTGCAGGCGCCGCAGCTCTTCGGCCGGTCTGCCGAGGGCCGTCTCCTTGCTGCGCGGCCTCAGCAGTTCACCGAGCCGCGACTCCAGGTCACGGGAGGCGCGACCAGCGTTCTCGCCCGCTCCCGCCACCGCGGCGGAGAAGAGGCGCTCCTTCACGGCCGCGTCCGTGAGGCCGTCGAACTCCTGGAGCTCCCCGAGGCCGAAGGCGAAGACGTTGCGGTAGGTGCTCGCGTCGAGCGAGCCGGTCAGCGCCGCCAGGCGGGACAAATCGAGCTGGTCGCCGCTCGCGAGGTCCAGGAGGCGGTGGGTGGCGCGCGCGCCGCTGCGGATCACGCGGTAGGCGCGGTCGGCGTCGTGGAGGTCCAGGCTCCCCACCACCCGGGTGGCGGCCGCGAGCGCCGTGGGGAAGAGGAGCGCCTGGATGAAGGCCAACAGGGTGCTCTTGCCCGCCTCGTTCGGGCCCTCCACGACCACCAGGCCCGGTCCGAGCTCGAGCTCCGTGCCCTCTAACGCGCGGAAGCGACCGATGGAGACGCGGCCCAGTCGCACGGCTCAGGCCTCCCGGTAGCCGACGTCCAGCAGGTCGAGAGCGAGGGCCTCGGCCTCGTCCCAGATGGCCCCGGCGTCCGCCTCGAACGAGGCCAGGTCGAGGAGCGCCGCGACGGGGCGCAGGTGCGGGTGATCGTTCAGTTGCCGGGCGAGCGCCGCGACCGCTCGCGCGGCCTCCGGCCGGCCCGCGTCGCTGCGGCGCAGCAGGTCCGCCACGAAGTCGCCGGCGGCGAGGCGAGCCGCGCGGTCCATGGGCGGCCTGGTGCTGAGGCGCACCTCCTCCCACCAGACGTTGGGGGGCGCCGTGTCGCGAAGGTAGTCGGTGAGCCCTTGCTCCCCGCCGGCGCGGAGCGCGGCGTTGGCGGGTCCGGCACCGCGCAGCTCGGCGCGCAGGACGTGAGTGTGCGCGGCGCCCGCCGGACCCACGGCCGCGGCCAGCGCGGCGTGCACCGCGTCGACATCGGCCAGGCCGGCGATGTCTATCGTGACGTCATCGAAGCGCACCAACCCCACGTCGACGAACTCGAGCGTCGCGCGTCCGTCCTCGACGTGCACCAGGTAGAAGCCGCGTTCGCCGCGCTCGCCGGCGTGACGGGCCTGCAGGTTGCCAGGGTAGACGACCACGGGGTCCCGCTCCTGCAGGACGGCGCGCGTGTGGACGTGCCCCAACGCCCAGTAGTCGAGGCCGGCGGCGCGCAGGTCGGCCATGGTCGTCGGCGCGTAGTTGTCGTGCCCGCCCAACCCAGCGACGTTGGCGTGCAGCAGGCCGACCTGGAACCCCGCGAAGCCCGGGTCGCGCGCGAAGCGCAGCGCGAGGTTCTCGCTGACCTCCGGTTCAGCGAAGGAGAGGCCGTGCACGAGCGCCAGCGTCTCGGCGCCACGCACGACCGGCGCGGCGCGGACCGCGTCGTGGCCGAACAGGGTGACGAGGGGCGGCCACTCGCTCACGGCCGGCCAGCGACCCCCGCGGGGGTCGTGGTTGCCGTGCACCACGAAGCTCGCCACGCCGGCCGCCGACAGGCGCGCGAGCCCGTCGCGGAACCGCAGTTGGGCCCGCACGCCCGCCACCTCGCTGTCGTAGACGTCGCCGGCGACCACCACGAAGTCGACGCCGGCCGCGAGGCAGGCGTCCACCGCGGCGTCCCACGCCGCGAGCGAGGCGTCGCGCAACGTGTCGGCCAGTCCCTTGTTCACGTCGCGCAGCCCGTGGAACGGGGTGTCGAGGTGGAGGTCGGCCAGGTGAGCGAAGCTGAAGCGCATGAGCCTCCTTCCCCGTGACGGCGATGGCGCCGCGCCTGCGCGGACCCGGCCCGGAAGATAACGCGCTCTGCGTGCCCCCCGCTATGAAGGAACGCCTAGCGGGAAGGGGCAAGGAGAGGGGCCGCAGGCGGCGTTCGCCCCGCCTGCGGCCCCTCCCTACGCTCCTTGGGCCCCCGGCCCCTCCAGCGCCCCCGCGCTCCCTCTTTGACCCCGGCGAGGTGGTGTTGGGCGCTCCCGTTGGCGCGCCCTCCAGCCTCTCCGTGCCGCCTCAGCTCGACGGCCGGGCGCTCTTCTCGGCGTTCGCTCCAGCGGCGCCGAGCGCCAGCATCCCGCCTGCCGCCCTGCCGGGCGCCAGCCCGGCCTCCGTCGTCCGCAGCTCGGCCGCGGGCTTACCGATCCCGAAGCCTTGCACGTGGCTCGCGCCAAGTGCCTTCAACTCCTCGCATGCGGACGCGTCCTCCACCCCCTCGGCGACAACCACCGCGTAGCGCGCGCTCGCGCCGAGCACGAAGTCGCGCGCGGCGGCGCGCTCCTCGCCGCGACCGTGAAGCGCGGCCTGCACCACGCTGCGGTCCACCTTGACGCCGTCCACGGGCGCGTCGAGGCGGGCGCGGTGGCCGA
Source organism: Trueperaceae bacterium (assembly GCA_019454765.1). Classification (NCBI taxonomy): domain Bacteria; kingdom Thermotogati; phylum Deinococcota; class Deinococci; order Trueperales; family Trueperaceae; species Trueperaceae bacterium. The sequence goes on from JACFNR010000015.1 coordinate 17,975, forward strand.
GGTCCTCTCGCGTGACGTCGTCGAGGTAGATGCCGCCGCACAGCTCCCGCAACAGCCGAAGCTGACGTGACAGCGTCGACGACTCCGGCGCCGCGCCCTCTACGACCTCGATGTAGAGGCGCTCGGTGACGCTGGGCAACATGCCCTCGAGCGCCAGCAAGGTGCCCGGGAGCTGGAGTTGAGCGGGAGTCAGGTTGACGGACAAGCGGACCTCGGGGTGCGCGGCGAGCACCTTGGCGCCCTTCAGCAGGGTGAAACGCGTGAAGGTGTCGATCCTGGCGGGCGCGAGCCAGTGAGGCAGGATGTCGAGCGGCCCGCGGATGGTGCCGTCGGGCAACCGCCACCGGATCAGTGCTTCCGACCAGTGGGCGTGGCCAGCGGCCAGCCGGACGATCGGTTGGAACATGAACGTGAGGTCTTCTAGTGGCGACTGCATTCGGGGGGATGGAGTCTTTCTGGTTGGAGCAGGGGCGACCCGCGGTAGGGGGCAGCCGCCGCGCTGCCTACGCTAGGCAGCGGTGGGGGCGGTCGACCTCAGCCGACGTCCCACTCGCCGGGCAGGTTGCTGCCACCGGCGATGACCGTGGCCGCGGGCGCGAAAGCGGCGAGGCTACCGACGGCGAGGCCGCTGATGGCGAGGGTGACGAGCAGGGCGGTGGCGATCTTCTTGAGGTTGCGCATGGGGGATTACCTCCGGTGGCGTGTTGACATGAAGGTAGTTCGCGGGGCGCTTCAAAGGCGCTTCATCGAGGCCGCCTCCGCCCGAAGCGGCGCTGAAGCGACGCGTCGACTAGCCTCGGGGCATCTCCGGGCCGAGGTCCGAACCGGAAGAAGGCTGAGTCGCTATGGATAGAGTCGCTTTGGACAGAGTCGCATTGGACAGAGAAGAAGCCCTGCGTCAACTGAAGGCCACCACCCAGTTCACGTTCGTGGGCGACAAGGTCCTGCTCAGGCAGGCGAGCGTCCTGCGAGCCGCCGCCGAGGTGCAGCTCGATGCCGCCCGCGCCGCCCACGTCCCCGGCGAGATGCTGCGCGGCGGCGTCAGGGCGCCGGTGGCGCGCCCCACGGCCTGAGCGGCGCCTAGGCGGCGCCCGAGCCCGACGCCCGTACCTGGCGCGCCCGTAACTGGCGCGCCAGGTACGGGCGCGCTATGTGCGGGCGCGCCAGGCCCCGCTGCGTCGCACTCGCACGCGCCACGGCCGGGCACCCCACGCTACGCACGCACGGTCACTCGGCCGCGCCCGGCCGGCCGAGCCTCGGGCGGCTATCCTTAGGCGATGTGGCTCGAGCGGCTCCTCGGAGTCATAACGGGGTCGGATCTGCCGGTGGTCGTGACCGGTGGCGAGCCGTACGGCGTCCCGTTCCTGATCGAGGCGATGCGCGCCAGGACGCCCCTGGCCTGGTTCGAGGTCGGCGCCGACGCCCGCGGTGACGCCGTCGCGCAGGGCAACGCGCTGGCCCGCGCCGTCGACGGCGCCATCGGCACCCGCCTGCTGGGCTCGGCGCTGCCGTACCAGGCTCAGCTCGCCTCGTTGCGCCACCACGGCGCCGACCTGCGGCCCCTCTGGCTCGCGCTGACCACCGAGCTGACGAGCGAGCCGCTCCTCGCCGACCTCCTCGACCTCCACCGCCACGGCTTCGGCGTCCTGCTCGACCTGCGGGGCGCGGAGGCGCCCCCCGCGTGGGCGCGGGGCGGGGCGGCGACCCTGCTCGGCCCCGCCGAGCTGCGCCTCCCCCGCGACGAGGCCGAGCTGTTGCTGCCGCGCGCCGTGCCCGCCGACGGCCTGGAGGCCCTCTGGCGCGCAGCCGACGGCCGCTTCACGGACCTGTTGAGGCGCGCCAACCGCGTGGCCGGGATCCCGGCCCTGAGCGTGCCCGGCCCGAGCGGGGCGCTGGTGGACGCCGAGGAGGCGCAACTGGTCGACGTGGCCGTGGCGGTCCAGGCGCTGCGGCGCGAGGGAGAACTGGTCGCGGCGCTCGAGCTGGCGACACTCAAGGCGCCCGAACTGGTCGACGACCTCCTCAAGCAGGCCGGTCCGCGCTACCAGGAGGAGGGCCTGCTCAAGCGCCTCCACCTGCTCCTCTCCGCCCTCCCGGAGGAGCACGCGCACGGCGAGCGGGTGCTCGAGTGGCGCCTCGTGGCGGGCTTCGCCGCCGGCGACGTCACGACGGTCCTGCCGGACGTGGACGCCTACCTGGCCGTCCACCTCGCGCCGGAGTTGCGGGCGCGCCGCGCCGGCGCGCTGCCGCCGGAGAAGGGGTTCGCGCTGGCCGAGCAGGCGTTGGCCGCGCGCCGCACGCCGCTCACGCTGTGGCAGTACGGACGCCTCCACCCCGATCCGGAGGTGGCGCTGCAGACGCTCAGGGAGGCGGTGCAGTTGGCCGACGACGTCGGCGGGCCGTTCGACCTGGTTCGCAACGCCGGCATGCTCGTGGCGCAGCTCTTCCGGGTCGGCGACTACGAGCAGGCCGCGCGCTGGGCGCGCTGGACGCTCGACGTCTTCGATCGCGGCGACGTGAGGGACGGCGCCAGGCGCCTGCAGGTCGTCAACGACCTCGCCATGGCCAGCATCATGAGCGGCGACCTGGTCGGGGTGCGCGGCAGCCTCGAGAGCGCCCAGGCGATAGCCGAAGGGAACCTCCCGCAGCTGGCCGTGCTGCTGCGCGGGACGTTGGCCGGCCTCGAACTGGTCGAGGGCGCGCCGGAAGCGGCCCTCGAGCTCGCCCTCGCGAACTACCACACGAGCACGAGGCGCTCGCGGGCGGTGCACGGCCAGTTCCTGGTGCGCGTCCTGCTCGAGCTGGGCAGGCGCGGCGAGGCGCGCCGCGTGGCCGACGACGTCGTCGCGTTGGCGGACGAGGGGCGGGGGTTCGAGTGGCGCATGGCGCAGCTCGCCGCCGGCATGGTCGACGCCGTCGAGGGGAAGGGCGGCGCCGCCGAGCGGCTGCTCGACGTGGCGCTGGCGCGCGACCTGTCGGCGGAGCACCGCCTCGCCGCCGCCCTCCACTACCTCGTTGCCGCCGGTGACGGCGCGGTCCTACCCGACGACGTCGCGGCGCTCGTGGCGGGCGCCAGCAAGGCCGGCCTCCGCGTGGCCAGCGGTCCGGAGGAGACGTTCCGAGGCGTGTGGGGCGTCGTGGTCGCCCCGCCGGCGGGCCTGCGCCTCACCCTCCTCGGCGACCCGACGGCGCGCTTCCGCGGTCACGCCCACGCCCTCCCGCAGCGCCTGGCCGAGGTGGCGACGGCGCTGGCGCACCACCCGGACGGCATAGAGCTCGACGCGCTCAACGTCTACCTGGTGCCGGACGGCCAAGCGCCCCTGACCAAGAGCGGCATGCGGGCCATGCTCACGAGGCTGCGCAAGCTCCTCCCCGTGAGCGACGCCCCCTACCGCTTCGAGGTGCCGTTCGACTGCGACCTGCTCGAGCTGCGCGCCCACCTCGCCAAGGGAGAGGTGCGCCAGGCCGTGGCCCTCTACCGCAGCCAGCTGCTGCCGCAGAGCGAGGCGCCCGGCGTCGTGGAGGAACGCCTCGACCTGGAGGAGGAGCTGCGCCAGGCGGCCCTCGGTGCGGGCGACCCGGACGCGCTCTTCGACCTGGCGCAGCGCCTCGGCGACGACCTGGAGTGTTGGGAGGCCGCCGCCGCCGCGCTGCTCGCCGGCGACCCGCGCCTGACGGTCGCCCGCGCGCGCGTCAGGCGACTCGCCGAGGCTTACGCGCCGCCCAGCTGAGGCCGCCTGCTCCAAGTCAGGTCACCGCTGGCAGCGGACGGCCTGCCACCCTCACACGCTCTGCGCGCGGTGCAGCAGGCGGTAGGTGCCCGGCCGCGCCAGCAGCTCCTCGTGGGTGCCCTGCTCCTCGATGCCGTCCTCGTCGACGACCACGATCCTGTTGGCGTCCTTCACAGTCGCCAGGCGGTGCGCGATCACCAGCGTGGTGCGCCCCTCCGCCAGCTCCGTTAGCGACTGCTGGATGGCTCGCTCCGTCTGGGTGTCGAGGGCCGAGGTGGCCTCGTCGAGGATGAGGATGGGCGGGTTCTTGAGGAATATGCGCGCGATGGCGAGGCGCTGCTTCTGCCCGCCGGACAGCTTCACCCCGCGCTCGCCGATGACGGTGTCGAGCCCGTTCGGGAGCTCCTCGACGAGCCGGTCGAGGCGCGCGCGGCGCGCCGCCTCGAGGATCTCCGCTTCCGTCGCGCCTATCCTGCCGTAGGCGATGTTGTCCCTGATCGTGCCGGCGAAGAGGAAGACGTCCTGCTGCACGATCCCGATCTGGCGCCTGAGGCTCGCCAGCGTCATGTCGCGCACGTCCATCCCGTCGATGGTGATGCGGCCGCGGCTCGGCTCGTAGAAGCGCGGCAGGAGCGAGCAGATGGTCGTCTTGCCCGCCCCCGACGGGCCCACGAACGCCACCGTCTCGCCGGCCGCGACGCGCAGGTCCACGTTCCGCAACACCTCGCGGCTGCGCTCGTAACCGAAGCTCACGCCCTCGAAGGCGATGTCGCCCCGCAGGTTGCTCACCTCCACCGCCCCCGGCCGGTCGGCGATGTCGGGCCTCGTGTCGATCAGCTCCGTGTAGCGCCTGAAGCCGGCGATGCCCTTCGGGTACGTCTCGATAACGGCGTTGATCTTCTCGAGGGGCCTGAAGAAGACGCCCACGAGGAGGATGAACGCCACGAAGCCGCCGTTGCTCAGGCCGCCCGTGATCACGAAGTAGCTGCCCGCCACCATGACGATCAGTTGGGTGAAGCGCATGCTGAGGTAGGAGAAGGCGTTGGTGGCCGCCATGATGCGGTACGCCTCCAGCTTGGTGGTGCGGTACGCCTGGTTGTCGCGCGCGAACAGCTCGCGCTCGTGATCCTCGTTGGCGAACGCCTGCACCACGCGCATGCCGCCCACGTTCTCCTCGATGCGGCCGTTGAAGGCGCCCACGCGGTCGTAGATGGCGCGCCAGTTCTGCGTCATGCGCCCGCCGTAACGCACGGTGAACCAGCCCGTGAACGGCACGACGGCCAGGGTGATGAGGGCCAGCGGGACGTTGACCGTGAACATCAGGACGAACGCGCCCAGCAGCGTCATGACCGCGATGAACAGGTCCTCCGGGCCGTGGTGCGCCACCTCGCCGATCTCCTCGAGGTCCTTGGTCAGGCGCGCCACGAGGTGACCGGTCTTCTGCTCGTCGTAGTAGCCGAACGACAACTTCTGAAGGTGGTCGAAGGCGTTGCGCCGCATGTCGGTCTCGATGTTGATGCCGAGCATGTGGCCCCAGTAGGTGACGGTCGCCATGAGGCCCGTGTTCAGCAGGTAGACGAGGGCGAGGGCCACCGCGGCCATCGCGATCGACGCCCAGTGGCCGGTGGGGAGGAGCCTGTCGATGAAGACCTGCACGGCGAGCGGGAACGCCAGCTCCAGGACCCCCGACACGACGGCGCTAGTGAAATCGAGCGCGAAGAGGCCCCGGTAGGGTGCGTAATGGGAGAAGAAGCGCCGCAGCACCCGCAGATGGTACATGAGGCAGGCCGCGGCCCCTGTTCGCGGGGTGGTGGCCGCGGTCGCGCGTCCGAGCCCCAGAGGGTCGGTCGCGTAAGCCCGGTCGTGCGGGCCCGTCCGTGGCGGCGACCTGCCCGTTCGGGCTAGGCTTGGCGGCCATGAGCACGCCCGCAGAGCGACCGCGCGTAGGCGACGGCCTCGTCGCCAGCCTGCCCATCGCGCTGGCCTACTTCCCCGTGGCGGTCTCGTTCGGGGTGGCCGCGGCGAAGGCGGGCTTCAGCCTGGCCGAGGCCACGTTCATGTCGGTAATCATCTTCGCGGGCGCCAGCCAGTTCCTCGCCCTCGCCCTCCTGGCCGGCGGCGCGGCGCCCCTGCTGGCGGTCCTGTCGCTGCTGGCGATGAACGCTCGCCACCTCCTCTACGCCCCGGCGCTCCTCGAACAGGTGAAGCGCCGCGCCGGCGCCGCGCCCCGGACCAGGTGGGCGTGGCTGTGGGCCTGGGGCCTCAGCGACGAGGTCTTCGCCAGCGCCATCGGCCGCGTGGCCGCGGGTTCGCTCGCCTGGCGCGAGGGCTGGCAGGCGGGCATCGGCCTGGGGGCCTACCTGGCGTGGACGTCCGGCACGGTCGTCGGCGCCGTGCTGGGCGGCGGCGCGTTCGAGCGCTGGCCCGCCGTCGACGCCGCCCTCGGTTTCCTTATGCCGGCGCTGTTCGTGTCGCTGCTCCTCGCCATGTTCGAGCGGCGTCACCTCCCGGCCGTGGCGGCGGCCGTGGTCGGTTTCGGCGTCGGCGCCGCGTTGACCACGCCCAGCACGGGCCTCCTCGTGGGGATGCTGGCAGGCGGCCTGGCCGGCGCGGTCGGCGGCGCCGGCCCGCAGGAGGGAGGGGCCGAGTGACCGCCACCTTCGTGATCGTCTGCGTGAGCGTGGGGCTCGGCACCTACCTCTTCAGGTACCTGCCGGCCCGCCTGCGCGGCGGCGAGCGGTGGGGCGCCGCGCGCGGGCCCCTGGGTCGCTACCTAGGCGCGTTCCTCGGCAGCGTCGGGGTGGCGGCGGTCGCGGCGCTCCTGGCCGCGTCGCTCGCTCCCTACCTGCCGGTGACCCTGGCGGGCGGGCTCGGCGGAGGCGCGCCGCGCGACGCCCTCGCGGCCCTGGCCGGCCTGGCGGCCACCGCCGCCGCCTTCCGGTGGCGCCGCGACGTGGCGGTCAGCACCCTCGTCGGAGCGGTGGCCTTCGGGGTGGCGTGGTGGCTCGCGTGAAGGGCGACGCACGCCACGGGCGGCGCCGGAACGTTGGGGCCGCGGCGCGGACCGGCCCCGTTACCGCCGGGGCGATCCCGGCGGCGGCTCGCCCCCGCCCGAGCGCGGCACCGGCAGGCGCAGCTTGAGCGCGCGGCTCCCGACTCGCACGACCAGCGTCACGATCACGGCCACCACGAGCGCGAGGCGCGGGTCGACGGCGAACACCAGGTAGTAGGCCAGGGCGCCGAGGGCCGCCGCCGAGGCGTAGAAGTCGCCGAAGCGGTAGAAGATGCCGGGGACCTGCCCCACGAGCACGTCGCGCAACACCCCGCCCCCCACCCCCGACACCGCCCCGGCGAAGACGGTGCCCCACGGACCCATGCCGTAGGCCATGCCCCGCTCCGCCCCCAGGGCGGCGAACAGCGCGAGGCCGAAGGTGTCGAGGGCGTAGAGGAGCCGGCTGTCCTCCCTCACGCGCCGGTGGACGAAGAACACGACGATCGCCGTGGCGGCCACGCCCCAGAGGAGCGCCTCGTTGGAGAGCGCGGCCGGCGGCAGGGCGCCCACCATGACGTCGCGGATGGAGCCGCCGCCGATGGCGGTGACGGTCGCCAGCACCAACACCCCGATGATGTCGAAGCGCCGGTGCACCGCGACCAACGCCCCCGAGGCGGCGAAGGTGAGCGTGCCGACCCAGACGAGACCGTCGACCCAACTCACGCGGACCTGCTCACGTGGCGCAGCATAACGAGGACGCCGCCCGCGCGGGCGGCAGACCTGGGTCAAGGCGGGACGCGCGCGGGGGTGGGATGCTGACACCGATGAACGCCAAGCGACACGACCTCACGGCCGCCATGCGGCCCGAGCCGACGAGCGCGGGGAAGAGCTTCCTCGTCAGGGAGCCGGGCCTCACGCAGGTACTCCTCACCATGGCCCCCGGACAGGGCATGCCGGTGCACGACCACCCGGGCGCCACCGTCAGCATCCTCGGGCTCGTGGGTCAGGCCACCGTCTACCTCGAAGGGGTCCCGAACCCCGTCAAGGAGCGAGAGCTCATCTCCTTCCCGGGCGAGCACCAGGTGAGCCCGCGCAACGACTCGGACGCGCTCGCCGTGGTGCTGATCACCTTGGCGGAACGGGTGCCGTCGGCCTGAGGACGGGGCGGGCGCGGCGCGCCCTCAGTCCTGGCCCTCGCGGCGTCGCGGCAGTACCACGCCGGCCAGCACGAGCACGGTCGACACCGAACTGACGCTCACCCCCACCACGGCCGCCACCCGGATGATGATGCGCTCCGCCGGGGCGGTGATGTCGGCCAGGGGCGCCGCCAGCACGAGCGCCGAGGCCAGCATCAACCCCACGAGCGAGATGCTGAGCACCATGCGCCTGAAGCCGCGCTCGAAGCCGCGCTCGACCGACTCGAGCCGCTGCGACAGGGAACTCGCGTCGACCTGCAGCGCCGTGCGGCCCCCCTCGAACGCCTCCAGGAGCCCGAGGGCGGCGCCCACCACGTTCGGCGCCCGCCCCGCCAGTTCCCGCGCGAACGGCGCCGCCACCTCCGGCACCAACCGGGTGGGGTCGAGGCGCTTGACCAGCAGCTCGCGCAAGGTGTGGAAGGCGATGTCGACCACCTCGTCGGCCCCCTCGGAGCCCATCAGTGTGCGCATGATCGCCTCGCCCTGACCGATCGACTTGAACGCCAGCGTGAACGAGCGACGCAGCTTGAGGCCGTTGCGCACGAGCAGGGTCATCAGCTCCGCCAGCAGCGCGCCGACGTCCGGGTCGGCGGCGTGCAGCACGAGGTGGTGGTTGAGGAGACGCCTCACGTCGCGCTCGAGGGCGGCCCGGTCCACGCCGGGGTGCGGCTGGCAGAGGGCCAGCAGCTGCTGCGCCGTCGCGCCCGGGGCGCGGTCGTGCAGCGCCCAGATCAGCTGGGCGAGGCGCACCCGGTCGGCGCGCGTCAGTTGACCAACCTGCCCCATGTCGAGGAAGACGATCTGACGCCGCTCCCGGTCGTACCAGACGTTGCCGCCGTGCAGATCGGCGTGGAAGAAGCCGTCCAGCACCACCTGCTCCAGTAGCGCCCGGAAGAACTTCAGGGCAAGGGCCCTGCGCCCGCGCTCGCTCAGGCCGAGCGCCGCCACGTCCGTGATCTTCACGCCCGTCACGCGCTCGAGCGTCAGGACGCGGCGGCCCGACCAGCCTGGGTAGACGGCCGGCACGTGCACGAACGGGAACTCCCGCATGTTGTGCTTGAGCTGCTCCGCCTGGTACGCCTCGTTGTCGAAGTCGAGCTCGGCCACGACCATGTCGGCGAACTCGTCGAAGAGGGGCGACAGGCCGAGGCGCCGCACCACGCGTAGGCGCGCCTCGAGCGTGGCGATGAGGTCGCGCAGGACGTTGAGGTCGGCGCGCACAAGCAACTCGATGTTCGGCCGTTGGACCTTCACGACCACCCTCGTGCCGTCGGGCAGCGTAGCGGCGTGGACCTGGCCCATCGAGGCGGCCGCCAGGGGCGTCTCCTCGAAGGTCGCGAAGGCGACGGCGAGCGGGCGCTTCAGCTCGCGCTGCACCTGCGCCGCCGCCTCGAGGAAGGTGAACGGCCTGACGTGGTCCTGCAGTTGCTCCAGCTCCTGGCGCCAGGTGGGCGGCAAGACCTCGCTGCGGCTCGCCACCAACTGCCCGAACTTCACGAAGGTGGGACCCAGCTCCTGCAGCATCAGGCGGAGCTTGACGGCGGGGTCCTCCTCGCTCAACCTCGGCCGCACGCGGTAGAGGAGGCGCTTCATGAAGTTGCGCACCGGCGCCAGGAAGGTGTAACCCACGGCGATGTCGACCAGGTAGGAGCGCAGCATGGCGATCAGTTGGACGGTGCGCAAGCTCTCCGCCAGGCGGTTGCGCTCGCCGCCCGGGAGCCGCTCCAGCCAGCGCCAGTAGGCCGGCGTCGAGCGCTCGTCGCCGGGCAGCCGCGGGCTATCGAACCCGACGACCGCGTCGAACGCGGCCACCAGCACGCCCATGAGCACGGCCCCGAGGGCGGCCGTGACGAGGCGCCGCGCCGGGTCGGCCCACCCCTCCTGACCGAGGTAGCTGAGGCCCAGGAAGATGAGCACGTCGATGACCATCGCCACCAGGCCCAACGACCAGATGTAGAGCCGGCCGCTGAAGAAGAGCATCACGGGGCGCACGAAGGAGTGGAGCGCCCCGAACACGAGCCCGACCACAACGTAGGCGAGCACGGGCGGCAGCAGCGCCGCCGGCGCATCGGAGCCGTGCGCCAGGAGGCCGGGCACGACGTTCAGCACCACCGCGGCCGCCGTCGTGTAGACGAGCAACCTGACGAGGAAGTAGATCATCGGCCCGTCACGCTCATGCCCAATCTTGCCACCTCCCGCGCCGCGCGGGGCGGCCGGTCCCACCGGCGGGGGGCGGCGTCATCCTAAGGGCGGATGCGGGCCCGGTCCGCGGCCGACTAACTTGGGGGCATAAGGAGGTCGCCATGAACGACACCGAGGGTGAAACGAGGAACGAACGGGAGGGCGCGGCCGCCACTGGCGCCGCCACTGGCGCCGCCACGGGCGCCGCCGCCGGTGCGCAGACCAGCAGGGGCGGAAGGACCACCACGGAGGAGTTCCGCGTCTCCGGGGAGGCCGTGGTAGCCAAGGTCAAGGAGCTCGTCCACGAGGGGAACGTGCGCCGCATCGCCGTGAAGAACGACGACGGCAAGACCCTCATCGAGATCCCCTTGACGCTCGGGGTGATCGGCACGGTGCTGCTGCCCGTGTGGGCGGCCCTCGGCGCCATCGCGGCCATGGTGGCCAACCTGACCATCACCGTCGAGCGCGTCGTCAAGGACGACGAGGAGAAGCCCGCCTGAAGACGGCGCGGCGCCCACCCCTGGCCGGCGGTGGGCGCCGCGTGACGGCGCCGTGACAGGGGGCGAGTAGACTGGCCGCGTGACGGTTTCCCGCGTGCTGGACGACCTGACCGGCGCCGCCGCCCGATCGGAGTTGGCGCCGGCGCTGGCCGAGTTCGCCGCCCGGCGCGACGCCGCCGGCGAGCACCACGCACTCGCCGTCATGGACGTCGACAACCTGAAGTCCCTCAACGACGTCTACGGTCACGCCACCGGCGACGCCGCCCTCCGTGCCGTGGCGGCGCGCGCGCTCGGCGCCCTCCGAAGCGGCGACCGGCTGTTCCGGTACGGCGGCGACGAGTTCGTGATCCTCCTGCCCGACACCGACCGCGCGGGCGCGGAGGCGATACTGCGCCGCGTTCACCAGCACGTTACGGCAGACCCGGTGCAGGCGGCGGTGTGGGTGTCCGTCGGCGTGAGCGTGGGCGTGGCCGCCACGGACGAAAGGGACGGGCGCGACCTGTTCACGCGCGCCGACGACCGCGCGCGCCGGGCCAAGCGCACGGGCCGCAACGCCGTGCTCGCCGACGACGGGGAGGCCGCGCCGCCCGCCGACCCGCTGAGCGGATCGCGCCTGCAGGGGCGGGACCCGCAGCTCGCCGCCTTCAGCGCCTTCCTGGCGACGCCGGGGCTCGCGGTGCTCCGGGTGGACGCCCCCGCCGGGGCGGGCGTGACGCGCTTCCTCGACGAGCTGGCCGTCAGGGCTCGGCAGGCGGGCCGGGCGGTCAGGCGCCTGGATGGGCGGGCGTCCCGCAGCGGACTCCACCTCTGGGCGCTCGACTCCGCCTACGCCGGTGTGGCGCACCACGAGGGCGTGGAGCGCGACCTCGCCGGGCTGATGGCCAACGACGCGGAGGCGCGCGGCCTGGTGCTCCTCGTCACGGCCGGGCCGTCGCTCGACCTGGGCAGCGTGAGGCTGGTGGAGGCCCGGCTCGGCGCCGGCGGCGCGAAGCTGGTGGAGGTCGTGGCCCCCGGCGCTCACGGCGCCTTCGCTCCCGATGAGCGGCTCCAGCTGACGCCGCTTGCGCCCGCCGAGGTCGGCGCGTGGCTCGGCGCGGCGCTGGGAGGGCCGCTCGACGGGCCGCTCGTGGCGGCGTTGACGGCGGCGGGGGAGGGGCTGCCCGGCCGGGTGGCGCGCCTCGTCGGGCGGCTCGTGGCGAGCGGGGCGCTCGTGCGGCGTGGCGGCGTGTGGAGCGCCGAGCCGAGCGCCGTGGCGCGCGAGGCGGCGCGGCTCGCGGCGGAAGGCGAGGCGGGGGAGTCCGGAGGTCGCGCCGCCCCCCGCGTCACGCTGCCCGCGTGGGAGACGCCGCTCGTCGGCCGGGCGCCGTGGCTCAGGAGCGCCGGCGCCACCGCGCGCGAGCACCGCCTCGTCACCCTGGTGGGCGCCGGCGGCGCGGGCAAGTCCCGGCTGGCCGCGCAGCTCGCGCTGGAGCTGGCCCACGACCCGGCGGGCGGCGCGGCCGACGGCACCCACTGGGTGGATCTGAGAAGCGTCGGCGGCGCCGGGGCGCTGCCCGGCGCCCTCGCCGAGGCGGCCGGACTCGAGGGCGTCGAGGACGCCGAGGACCTGGCGGCGCGCCTGGGCACGCGGGAGCTGCGGCTGGTTCTGGACAACGCCGACGCGGTCGCCGAGTGGGCCGGCGGCCTGCCGCGCCTGCTGGCGCGCGCCCCCGGTCTGAGCCTGTTGGTCACCTCGCGCATGCCGTTGCGCCTGCCGGGGGAGGTCGTGCTGGCCGTGCCCGCCCTGACGCATGTCGCGGCGCGCGAACTGTTCCGCCACGGGATGCGCCGCGTCGGCGTTCAAGACGAACCAGACGAGCGCCTCCTCGACGAGGTGCTCCTGCGCGTCGGCCGCGAGCCGCTCGCGCTGGAGCTCGCGGCCGCCTGGACGCGGATCCTGAGCGGCCCAGAGCTGCTGGCGAGGCTGGACGAGCAACCGGGATCGCTCGTGGCGGTGCCGGGCATGCAGCCACTCACCACGCGCTTCATCGACGTGGCGCGGCGGCTCATGAGCGAGGAGGAGCAGGCGGCCCTCGGGACGCTCGCCCTCATCCCCGGCGGCTTCACCGCCGAGGACGGCCGCGAGGCCAGCGGCGCCTCGGCGTTCTTCCTGCTGGCTCTGCTCGAGCGCTCCCTGCTGCGCCGCGACGGGGAGCGTTACTCGGTCCACTCCGCCATCGCCGAGCGTTTCCGAGCCGCGCTCGCGGACGTGGAGGCCGCGGAGGGGCGGGTGGCGCGCACCTACTCCGGACTGGCGCGGCGCCTGGGCGAGCTCCCCGGGCGCGAGCGGACGGAGCGGGGGTTCAAGCGGGTCGACGCGGAGCGCGCCAACCTCGAGAGCGCGCTGACCTGGCTGGCGAAGCGACGGGACGTCGCCGGGGTGTGGCCGCTCGTGCGGCTGCTGCGCGGCTACTACGACGTGCGGGGCAGGTCGCGTCGCGGGCTCGCCGTCTTCCGGCAGGTCGACGAGGCGCTCGCCGGTGCGGTGGACGCGGAGCTCCTGGCGTGGGTGAGGGAGGCGCGCGGGCTCTTCCATTGGCAGCGCGGCGAGGTCGACGCGGCCAGGGAGTGCGTGGCCGACGCGCTCGCGCTGCTCGCGCCGGGTGGACCGAACGCCACCTTCGGCATGGTGCTTAACACGGCCGGGATCGTCATGGACGGTGACTTCGACGAGCAGGTGGGTTACTTCGACGCCTCGGCGCGCATGCGCGCCTCGCTGGGCGACGAGTTCGGGGAGGCGCAGGCGCGCGGCAACGTGGCGTTGCTGCTGGCGTCGCGCGGGAGGCACGAGGAGGCGTACGCGGCCCTGCAGGTGGCGCGCCGCAACTACGTGGCGGTGCGGCACGACAGCGGGCTGGCGTTGACCTTGGCCAGCATGGCGCAGCAGGCTCACGCGGGCCGGTTGCCGGCGGCCGGGGCCTTGGCGCTGGCGCGCGAGGGGCTCGAGCTGGCGGAGCGCATCGGCTACCCCTACGGCGCACGCCTCGCCGCGACCGCCATGGCGGAGGTGTTGGCCGCCGGCGGCCGGGGCGAGGAGGCCGCCGCCGCGTTCGCGCGCGCCGCGCGCTGGGCCCACGAGGAGGAGCGCCCGGCCCTCGAGCACGACCTCCACGAGCGCGCCGCCGCGGCGCGCCTGGCCGGGCAGGCGGCCCTGGCGGCCGACCCGGAGAGCGCCTAGGCCGGCACGCCCACGCGCGCCGCGGCGGCCGCGGCCTGCACCACGTCGGCGACCAGGTCGTCCGTCGCCTCGACGCCCACCGACAGCCGCACGAGCCCGTCGACCACGCCCTCCGCCGCCAGCAGTTCCCGCGGCAGGAGCTGGTGGGTGGTCGAGGCGGGGTGGCAGGCAAGCGACGCCACGTCGCCGAGGGACACGGCGTGGTCGAAGAGGCGCAGCGCCTCGAGGAAGGCCGCCGCCGCGGGCAGCCCGCCGGCCAGCTCGAGCGACACCATCCCGCCGAAGTCGCTCATCTGCCGCGCCGCCACGGCGTGACCCGGGTGCTCCTCCAGGCCCGGGTAGTGAACGCGCGCCACGCCCGGTAGGCCGCGCAGGGCTAGCGCCACCGCCCTGGCGTTGCGGCAGTGCGCCGCCATGCGCAGGTGCAGGGTGCGCATGCCGCGCAGCAGCAGGTGCGCCGCGAACGGGTCGAGGGTGGCGCCGAGGTGACGCAGCCCCTCCATGCGGATGGGTCCGGTCAGCTCGACCGGTCCCGCCACGACGCCTCCCAGGAGGTCGCCGTGGCCGCTCAAGTACTTGGTCGCCGAGTGCACCACGAGGTCGATGCCGTGTTCGCGGGGACGCGTCAGGTACGGCGTGGCGAAGGTGTTGTCGCACACGCTGATCAGTCCGTGCGCCCGCGCCACCCGGCCCACTAGCGCCAGGTCGTGCACCCGCAGGTCGGGGTTGGTCGGCGTCTCCACGTAGAGCATGCGGCTGTGCGGACCCACGGCCCCCGCGAGCTCGTGGTCGGCCACGGCGCGCGCCGTCACGCCGAAGCGCGGCAGGAGGTCCTCCAGCAGGCCGCGCGTGCCGCCGTAGAGCGGCCCGAGGAGCAGCACCTCGTCGCCCTGGCGCAGCAGGCTCATGAACACGGCGGCGATGGCGCCCATGCCCGACGCGAACGCCACCCCGTCCTCCGCGCCCTCCAGCGACGCCACCTTCTCCTCGACCGCCCTGACGGTGGGGTTGCCGACGCGCGAGTAGACGTTGCCCGCCGACTCGCCGGCGAACAGGGCGGCGCCCTGCGCCATGCTGCCGAGCACGAACGTGCTCGTCTGGTAGATGGGCGTGACGTGCGCCATGGTCAGCGGGTCGTGATGCTGCCCGGCGCGGACGGCACGCGTGGCGAAGGCTCGCCCCTGCCTGTCTTGTTCCATGCCCGAGTCTACCCGCGCGGCTGGGGCGGGGTCGGTGCCGGGCCGACCGGCGGTGCGCGCGTCGGGGCCGAGGACCCTCCCTGACGCGTTCTTTGCCAACCGTCGCGCGGTAGGCGTACAATGCGCCTACCCAAAACCGGGCGCGGCGCAGGCCGCACACCTTCATATCTACCAGCAGGGATGGTGGCTCGAAGATGATCGAAACGGCTCAAGACCTCCTCAACTACGTGGGTGGCAAGTGGCAGCCCTCACGCTCCAGCGCGCGGCAGGACGTGCGCAACCCCGCCACGGGCGCGACCATCGCTCGCGTGCCCCTCAGCCCCAAGGACGAGGTCGACGAGGCCGTCAAGGTCGGCGTCCAGGCCTTCAAGGCGTGGCGCGAGACCCCGGTGGTCGACCGCATCAAGCCGCTCTTCAAGCTGCGTGAGCTGCTGACCGCCAACCAGGACGAGCTGGCGCGCACCATCACCAACGAGGCCGGCAAGACGTACGGCGAGTCGTTCGCCGAGATGGCCCGCGGCATCGAGAACGTCGAGGTCGCCTGCGGCGCGCCCTACATGATGCAGGGCACCAACAACGAGGACATCGCGCACGGCATCGACGAGCACATGATCAGGCAGCCGCTCGGGGTGGTGGCGGCCATCACGCCGTTCAACTTCCCCGGCATGATCCCGCTCTGGTTCCTGCCGTACGCGGTCGCCACCGGCAACTGCTTCCTGCTCAAGCCGAGCGAGAAGGTGCCGATGACCACGCAGCTCCTGTTCCGCCTGCTAGAGGAGGCCGGCTTCCCCGCCGGTGTCGTCGGGCTCGTCAACGGCGGCAAGGAGACGGTCGACGCCATCCTGGATCACCCGGACGTCAAGGCGGTGTCGTTCGTCGGCTCCACCTCGGTGGCCAAGTACATCTACTCGCGCGCCGCGGCCAACGGCAAGCGCGCGCAGTGCCAGGGCGGCGCCAAGAACCCGGCCGTCATCCTGCCTGACGCCGACATGGAGATGGCCACGCGCATCGTGACCGACTCGGCCTTCGGCTGCGCCGGCCAGCGCTGCCTCGCCACGTCCGTCGCCATCACGGTGGGCGACGCGCGCAAGGAGTTCACGGAGCGCATGGTCGCGGCCGCGCAGGCGCGCAAGGTGGGTTACGGCCTCGAGAAGGGCGTCGACATGGGCCCCGTCATCTCGGCCGAGTCGAAGGCCCGCATCGCCGGCCTGATCGACAAGGGCCTCAGCGAGGGCGCGCGCCTGCTCACGGGCGGCGCCGACGCGGACATCGACGGCTTCAGCAACGGCTACTTCGTGCACCCCACGCTGCTCGACGACGTGAACCCCGGTTCGAGCATCGCCAAGACCGAGGTCTTCGGGCCGGTCCTGTCGATGATGCACGCCTCCAGCCTCGACGAGGCCATCGACTGGGTCAACGACCGCGCGTACGGCAACCAGGCCTCCATCTTCACGACCTCCGGCAGCGCCGCGAGGCAGTTCCGCCACCAGGCCGTCGCGGGCAACATCGGCATCAACCTCGGCGTGGCCGCTCCCATGGCCTTCTTCCCGTTCAGTGGCTGGAGCGAGAGCTTCTTCGGCGACTTGCACGCGCAGGGCGCGCACGGTATAGAGTTCTACACGCAGACGAAGATCGTCATCGAGCGGTGGCCCCAGACCTGGAGCCGCACGTTCTGAGCTAGGCCGCTTCAGGCCCCCACGCTCGCGGTCGCCGTAGGGAGGTGGCCGCGAGCGCGACGTACCCAGAGTCGGCCCCGTCAGCGCCCGCGAACCCCCTACGTAGTAGCGGAGTCCCAGGAGGAGCATGGAGCACAGTGAGCTGTCCTTGGCGCAGTTGCAGGACTCGTTCTCCGAGACCTACCCGCGCTACACAGAGAACGAGGCGAGAGTCGAGGCCGACCGCTGCCTCTACTGCTTCGACGCGCCCTGCATAAAGGCCTGTCCGACCAGCATCGACATCCCCACCTTCATCAGGCAGATCGCCAACGACAACCTGACGGGCGCGGGCACCACCATCCTCGAATCGAACATGATGGGGCACTCGTGCGGCCGCGTCTGCCCGGTCGAGGAACTCTGCGTCGGGGCGTGCGTGCTCGGCCGCGAGCACCGCCCGATCGCCATCGGCAGGCTGCAGCGCTACGCCACCGACCACATCTTCGACAACGACATCCAGCCGTTCGACCTCGTTCCCGACACGGGCAAGCGCGTGGCCGTCATCGGCGGCGGCCCGGCGGGCCTCAGCGCCGCCGGCGAGTTGGCGCGGCGCGGGATCCGGGCGACCGTGTTCGAGAAGGACGAGTTCGCCGGAGGCCTCTCCACCTACGGCATCGTGACCCTGCGCGAGCCGACGCAGGTGGCGCTCGACGAGGCCGCCTTCGTCGAGAAGCTGGGCGTCGAGATCCGCACGGGAGTCGAGGTCGGCAAGGACGTCGGCATCGACCACCTCTTGAACGACTACGACGCCGTCGTGTTCGCTGCGGGCACCGGCCGCGTGCCCGACCTCGGCGTACCGGGCGAGGAACTCGGCGGCGTCGTGGAGGCGCTGCCCATGGTGCGGGCCAGCAAGCTCGCCTACCTGGACGGTTTGGATGGCTTGCGCGACATCGAGGTGGGCGACGAGGTGATCGTGGTGGGCGCGGGCAACACGGCCATCGACGCCGCCACCATCGCCAAGCGCCTCGGCGCCGAGCGCGTCACGATGCTCTACCGCCGCAGCCGCGCCGAGATGAGCGCCTACGATCACGAGGTCGACTTCGTGCGCAACGAGGGCGTCGACATCCGCTTCCTCACCCAGCCCGTCGAGATCCTGGGCGAGGGGGGGCGCGTGACCGGCGTGCGCTGCGTGCGCATGAAGCTCGGCGAACCCGACGCCAAGGGCCGGCGCTCGCCGCAGCCCGTGCCGGGCACCGAGTTCGTGCTGCCGGCCGACCAGGTCATCAAGGCCATCGGGCAGGAGAAGCTCGTCGCGCTGTACGACGCGGTCGGGGTGGCTCACCGCAACGGTTACGTGACCACCGACGCCGAACTCAGGACCAGCAACCCGAAGGTGTTCGCGGCGGGCGACTGCATCCGCGCCACCGGCCACGCCATCACGGTACAGGCCGCCGAGGACGGCAAGATCGTCGCCAGGGCCATCGCCAAGCAGCTGGGAGTGGCCGACGTCGAGCCGAACCCCACCCGCGGCCGTTTCCTTCACGCCACGGCGAACGACATCGCGAGGATCCATGGCTGACCTCACCACCAACTTCGCGGGAATCACCAGTCCCAACCCGTTCTGGCTCGCTTCCGCACCCCCCACCAACTCCGCCTACCAGATCAACAAGGCCTTCGAGTACGGCTGGGGCGGCGCCGTCTGGAAGACAATCGGCGATCCGGTCCTCAACGTCGTCAACCGCTACGGCCAGTTCCAGTACAACAAGAACCGGCTCATCGGTATCAACAACGTGGAGCTCATCTCCGACAGGCCCATCGAGGTCAACCTGAAGGAGATCCGCGAGATCAAGAAGCTCTGGCCCGACCGCGCCGTGATCGTGTCGGCCATGGTCTCCAGCAACGAGGCGGCCTGGAAGAAGGTGGTCCAGCAGATCGAGGACACCGGGGCCGATGGCATCGAGCTCAACTACGGCTGCCCGCACGGCATGAGCGAGCGCGGCATGGGCGCGGCGGTCGGGCAGGTGCCCGAGTACTGCGAGATGATCACGAACTGGGTCACCTCGGCCGCCAGCATCCCCGTCATCGTCAAGCTGACGCCCAACGTCACCAACATCATCCCGCCGGCTCACGCCGCCATCAACGCCGGCGCCGACGGCATCTCCCTCATCAACACCATCAACTCCATCACGGGCGTCAACCTCGACACCTTCGAGATGACCCCCAACATCGGCGGCAAGGGCGGCCACGGCGGGTACGCCGGGCCGGCCGCGCGCCCCATCGCGCTGCACATGCTGTCGCAGGTAGCGTCCGACCCGAAGTTCCAGGCGGCCGGCATCCCCATCTCCGGCATGGGCGGCATCGAGACGTGGCGCGACGCGGCGGAGTTCCTGCTCCTCGGCTCCACCAGCATGCAGGTCTGCACGGCCGTCATGCATTACGGCTTCCGCATCATCCACGAGCTGTGCGACGGCCTCTCGAACTGGCTCGACGAGAAGGGCAAGTCGTCCATCGAGGAGTTGCGCGGCGCCTCGGTGCACCGCATCTCCGACTTCGGCGACTTCGACCTCTCCTACCGCACCGTCGCCCTCATCGACGAGGACAAGTGCATCCAGTGCAACCTCTGCTACGTCGCCTGCGACGAGGGCGCGCACCAGTGCATCGACCTCACCAAGGACGGCAAGGTCGTCGACCCCGAGACGTACACGGGCGCCGAGCTCCTCCAGCCGGTGGTGCGCGAGGACGACTGCGTCGGCTGCGACCTCTGCAGCCTGGTGTGCCCGGTCGACGACTGCATAACGATGGTCGAGCGGCCCCCGAAGTTCGAGTCGGTCACCTGGAACGAGCTCCTGCGCACGCGACCGGAGGTGACCACGGACTGGGACGCCATGGTGGCGTTCCGCGAGGAGAAGGGTATCGAGATCCACTGAGCGTGACGCGGCGGGCGCCCGGCCGTACCGGGCGCCCGCTCACTATCGGCACGAAAGGACGAACGTGAGCCTGCTCATCAAGAACGGCGAGATCGTCACGGCCGCCTCCCGGATGCGGGGGGATATCTTCTGCGAGGACGAGACCATCACGGCCATCGGCCAGGGGCTGACGGCCCCCGCCGGCGCCGAGGTCATAGACGCGAGCGGCAAGTACGTGTTCCCCGGTTTCATCGACCCGCACGTGCACATCCACCTGCCGTTCATGGGCACCGTCACCAAGGACACCCACGGCACCGGCAGTCGGGCGGCCCTGGTGGGCGGGACCACCACCTACATCGAGATGCTGGCGCCGGCCAGGCAGGAAGACCTCATGCAGGGCTGGCGTCACTGGAACGAACTGGCCGCCGGCAACAGCGCCTGCGACTACACCTTCCACATCGGGGTCAGCAAGTTCGACGCCACCACCGAGGCGCAACTGCGCGAGATCGTGCAGCAGGGCATGACCTCCTTCAAGGTCTTCCTCTCCTACAAGGGCTTCTTCGGCGTCAACGACGAGGAGCTCTTCCGCACCCTCACCCTCGCCAAGGAGCTTGGCGTCAGGGTCACGGCGCACTGCGAGAACGACGAGCTGGTGGCCCAGCTGCAGGCGCAGCTGCTCGCCGCGGGCAAGACCGGGCCGGAGTGGCACGAGCCCTCGCGGCCCGAGCGGGTCGAGGCCGACGGCACGGGTCACTTCGCCACCTTCCTCGAGATAACGGGCGCCAAGGGCTACGTCGTGCACCTGAGCTGCGAGCCCGCCCTGGAGGCGGCGCTCGCCGCCAAGGCGCGCGGCGTCGACCTGGCCATCGAGTGCGTGGTGCCGCACCTCGTGCTCGACAAGACGTACGCCGAGCGGCCCGACTTCCAGGGCGCCAAGTGGGTCATGTCGCCGCCACTACGCGACAAGCGCAACCAGAAGCCCCTATGGGACGCGCTTGCCGCCGGGCTGATCGACACGGTCGCCACGGACCACGCCCCCTTCGACTTCGCGGGGCAGAAGGAGATGGGGCGCGGCGACTTCACCAAGATCCCCAACGGCATCCCCACCATCGAGGACCGGGTGAACCTCCTCTACACCTACGGGGTGAGCCGCGGCAGCCTGTCGCTCGAGCGCTTCGTGAGCGCGGCCAGCACCCGCGCCGCCCAGCTCTTCGACCTCTACCCGAGGAAGGGCACCATCGCCGTCGGCTCCGACGCGGACCTGGTCGTCTACGACCCCGGCTACCGGGGCCGCATCAGCGCCTCCACCCACAGCATGAACGTCGACTACTCAGGCTTCGAAGGCGTCGAGATCGACGGGCGCCCCAGCGTGGTGACGGTCCGCGGTCAGGTGGCCGTGAGGGACGGCAAGTTCGTCGGCGACCCGGGGCGCGGCAAGCTGCTGAGGCGAACCGCCGGTAGGTAGAGACCCCCGTGACAGAGGCCCCCGTGATAATCGACGTCCAGGACGTCTCGAAGCTCTTCCGCGTCGGCAAGTCGGAAGCGGTGGCGCTGCAAGACGCCAGCCTGCAGGTCAGTGACGGGCAGTTCGTGAGCCTGATCGGCCCGTCCGGCTGCGGCAAGACCACGCTCATGCGCCTCGTCGCCGACCTCATCGAGCCCACCACGGGGCGCATCACGGTGGCGGGCAAGACCCCGAAGGAGGCGCGCGCCTCCCGCGAGTACGGCTACGTCTTCCAGGCGCCCGCCCTCTACGACTGGCGCAACGTCGTCAACAACGTGACCCTCCCCCTCGAGATCATGGGTTGGTCCAAGAGCGAGCGCCGCGCCCGCGCCGAGCAGATGCTCGAGCTCGTCGGGCTCGAGGGGTTCCACCGCTCCTACCCATGGCAGTTGTCGGGGGGCATGCAGCAGCGCGTGTCCATCGCGCGGGCCCTCGCCTTCGACCCGAAGCTGCTCCTCATGGACGAGCCGTTCGGTGCGCTCGACGAGATCACCCGCGAGGCGATGAACTTCGAGCTCCTGCGCCTGTGGCGGCAGACGAAGAAGACCATCGTCTTCGTCACCCACTCCATCGCGGAGGCCGTGTTCCTCTCCTCGCACATCGTGGTGATGACGGCGCGGCCGGGACGCATCCGCGAGATCATCGAGGTCGACCTGCCCTACCCGCGCGACGCCGAGACGCGCGAGACGGCGCGCTTCTTCGAGCTCACCACCCAGGTGCGCGAGGCGTTGCGGGTCGGCAAGGAGGGCGAGAGCGGCGCCGCCCGCGCCGCTAACGGTCGCTCCCTGGCCCAGGTCGGGTACTGAATGGCGGGTGCCGGCCCCTTGCTCGGCAAGGCCACGAGGCGCCGCTTGGCCGCCGCCGTGCCGGTCGCCGTCGTGGTCACGATCGTCGTCCTGCTCATGTACCCCGTCGCGCTGTGGCTTGGCCTCCCGCTCGCCAAGCTGCGCATGGAGAACGTCGCCAACTGGGTGCGCGAGACCACCGCGCCGCACCCGCTCGCCGAGGCGCCCGCCGACCCGGCGGCGCCGGTCCCCGCCGGCACGCGCCTCGAGTTCGGACGGGTCGGGCCGGCCGTCACCACCGACCGGTCGGTCCTCGTCTTCGCCGGTGAGCCCCTCGACGCGCGCTTCGAGGTCACGGGCGACGTCGTCACCCTCGCCGACCCCGTCGCGGGACCGTTGCTGGAGTGGGGCGAGGCGCTCACGGCCGTCGATGCCGACGGGCGCGTCTACCGGTTGCCCAGCGGCGCCGGGGCCGGCACGGCCCTCTACGCCGGCGGGCGGCTCCTCACGCCCGACGCGGTGGCGGCGGTCGAGCGGCCCGACGGGGCGCTCGCGACCTTCACTTTCCCGGGCGCCGGCGCAGGCGCCGGCCCGGTGCTCGTCAACGACGTCGTGCTGCTGGAGGGCGAGGGGTTCGAGGCCGATGGCACCGTCGTGAAGCTCGCGGCGCCCGCGCCCTTCAACGCCACCGTGAGGCGCGTCACGGGCGATTACGCCCTCCTGGACGCGGCGGGCACCATGATCGCGTTGGCGGACCCCGGCGCGGCGCCGCCGCGCGCGGCCCGCGCGGTACTCGGCCTGGCGGAACTGCTCGACGGCGCGGTGGACGGCAGCAACCGCGTCTTCCAGCTCCAACACGCCCCCCTGGTCGAGTCCGACGCGGAGCGCCGCATCATGCTCGACGGCGACGAGCTCTCCCCGGCGGCCGAGCGGCCGCAAGAACGCGTCGATGGCCAGCGCGCCACCTTCACCTTCGCCAGCGAGCGGGGGGTCGTCACGGTCGGCGGCGTCGAGGCGCTGGAGGGGAGCGACTACACGCGCGACGGCGCCACGGTCACGTTCGCCAAGCCGCCCGTGCGCAACGCGCCCCTCAGGCAGTACCCCGACTACCTCATCCTCGACCCCGCCAAGGGGATCATCGAGCTGGGGACGGCGCCCCAACCGGGCAGCCGGGTGTGGGCGGCGTCATACACCTACTACGACCACCCGTCCTGCGGTACCACCCCGCTCGAGTGCTTCTTCAGCATGCCGCAGCACCCCATGCCGTTCCCGCACTGGATAGCGGCGCGCCTCGGGCCGTTCTTCGGGGCGTACCCGCTCAGCGACCCGCGCAACGTGATCCGCGCCACCATCTACACGGCCGGCGGCACGCTCGCCGCGCTCCTCTTCGGCGGCGCCTTCGGGGTCCTGCTCGCCATCGTCTTCGTCGCGATCCGGCCGCTCGAACGGGCGCTGCTCCCGTGGGTCATCGCCTCCCAGACGGTTCCCATCATCGCGCTCGTCCCCGTGCTGATCCTGCTCCTCGGCAACGCGGGCATCGTCGTGCAGACGAGCATGGTGCCGGCCGCCATCATCGGGGCGTACATAGCCTTCTTCCCGGTCACGGTCGGCACCGTCACGGGCCTGCGTGCCGTCGACCCGCTCTCCATCGACCTCATGAAGAGCTACGCGGCCACGCCCTTCCAGCTCTTCTGGAAGGTGCGCTTCCCGGCCGCCGTGCCCTACCTGTTCGTCAGCCTCAAGCTGGGCGCCGCCGCCGCGCTGGTCGGCGCGCTCGTGGCCGAGACGGAGTCGAACAACCGGCTGGGGCTCGGCTACGCCATCGTGGGCCAGGTCCAGGCCGGCAACGTGTCGGACGTCTGGATCCTCCTGCTCATCTCCGCCTTCGTGGGCATCGGCCTCGTGGCGCTCGTGGGCCTGTTCCAGCGCTTCATCGCCCCGTGGGAGCGCAGATGATGACCGACGTCGAACCGGACCTCGCCGTGATCGGCCCCGCCGAGGCGGCCAGGGCCGCCTGGCGGCCGCACTGGCCCACCCTGCTCCTCCTCGTCGCGGCCCTCGCGGGCCTGGCAGGCCCGTTCGAGGCCGGGGCGCGGGCGTACCTCCTCGAGGGGGGCGGCAACCCGCTCACCTCCGGGCTCGCGCTCCTCCTCGTGCTCGGCGCCGCCGTGGTGCCCGCCGCCTGGGGCGGGCCGTGGACCGTCCCCATCGCCACGCCGCTGGCGCTCGCCGCCGCCCTGCTCGCCCTCCTCGGGCAGCGCGCCCTGCCGGGTCCGGCCGGCTGGGGCTACTGGCTCGTCCTCCTTGGCGGCCTCGCCGCCGCCGCCACCGCGGCCGGCCGCGTGAGCGTCATAGAGCTCGAGAGCGACGCCCCGCGCTGGCAGCACCGCGTGCAGGAACTCGTGCCCGCCGGCACCGTGGCGTTCCTCGTGCTCCTCGCCTGGGAAGGGCTGGTCGTCGGCTCGCGCGTGCCGAAGGGCATCTTCCCGCGCGCCTCCGACATCTGGACGGCGTTCCTCGGCTCGTGGCGGGTGCTGCTTGCCGACGCCTACCTCACGTTCGTCAAGGAGGTACTGTTCGGCTTCGCCGTCGGCCTGACTACCGGCTTCCTCGTCGGTAGCGCCATCGCGTTCAGCCGCTTCCTGCAGCGCGGCTTCCTGCCGCTCGCCACCGCCTTCGGGGCCGTGCCGATCGTGGGCCTCGCGCCCGTCCTCGGGCGCGCCCTCGGCGTCGACTGGGAATCCAAGGCCGCAGTGGTCGTGATAGTCACCTTCTTCCCGGTCGTCCTCAACACGGTGCAGGGGCTCACGCTGGTCGACCCGCTCAAGCTCGAGCTGCTGCGCTCCTACGCCGCCAGGCCGCTGACCGTGTTCTTCTCCCTGCGGGTGCCCAACGCCCTGCCCTACCTCTTCAACGCGCTCAAGGTCGCCGTGGTCGTCGGGATCGTC
Organism: Trueperaceae bacterium; assembly: GCA_019454765.1. NCBI lineage: Bacteria > Thermotogati > Deinococcota > Deinococci > Trueperales > Trueperaceae > Trueperaceae bacterium. Next base: position 42,786 of record JACFNR010000015.1, read on the forward strand.
AGCGTCATCGTGGCGGAGTTCCTGATCCCCGGGCCGCCCAACGGGCTGGGTCAGCGCATCAGCCTCTCCGCCCACCGCGGCGCGTTCGACATCGTCTTCGCCGCGATCCTCGTCTCGAGCCTCATCTCCATGGCGCTCTACGCCGCCATCACCTTCCTGGAGCGCAAGCTGACTGCTTGGCACCCCTCGACGAGGGGGTCGTGAGTATGTGAACGCTCCGTCCGCACCTCGTGATCGATCGGCAGCACAGTCGCAAGTCCGACTTGGAGGTAAGGAATGAAACGCACGCTGGTAAGCCTGTTCGCCCTAGTCATGCTCGGCCTGCCCGTCGGGATGGCGCAGAACCTCATCCCCATCAACTTCCAGTCCAAGTGGTTCCCGCAGGCGCAGTTCGCGGGTTACTTCGTGGCCCAGGACAAGGGGTTCTACGCCGAGGAGGGGCTCGACGTCACCGTGCTCGACGGCGGCAACGTCAACCCGGCCGTGGCGGTGGCCTCCGGCAACGCGGACTTCGGCACCGACTGGCTGGCCAACATCCTCGTCCAGCGCGACCAGGACCTGAAGACCGTCTACATCGGTCAGATGTACCAGCGCGCCGGCTACCGTCTCGTGGCCCTCAAGAGCTCGGGCATCGAGACGTTCGACGACATGGCCGGCCGCAAGGTCGGCGTGTGGGCCTTCGGTAACGAGTTCGCGACCGAGGTCGTCTTCGCCAAGGCGGGTCTCACGTCCAACCTCGACCCGACCGTAGCCAACCCCGACGTCGACGCCGTCGTCTACGCCTTCGACCCGTCGCTCGTCTTCCCCAACGAGGTCGACGTGGCCAGCGCCATGACGTACAACGAACTCGACCAGATCGTCGGGCTGGGCTACGACCTGAGCACCCTCAACGTGCTCGACCCCGCCACCATCGGCGCCGACATCCTCGAGGACAGCGTGTTCGCCAACCCCGAGGTGCTCGCCAGCACGAACTTCAAGGGCTCGGGCCTGAGCGGTCGCGAGGTCGCCGAGCGCTTCCTGCGCGCGTCCATCCGCGGCTGGGAGTACGCCGTGGCCAACCAGGACGAGGCCGTCGGCATCGTCCTCAAGTTCTGCGGCGACACCTGCGCCGGCTCCGGCAGCCGCCAGAGCCCCCTCATCCACCAGACCTGGCAGATGGCCGAGGTCGCCAAGCTGGTCAAGCCCACGCCCGACACCGCCGTCGGCTCCCTCGACCGCGACGCGTTCGAGCGCTCCGTGGCGCTGCTCGTGGACGTCGGCCTCATCAACAACGCCTACACCTGGGACGAAGTCGTCGATCCCAGCATCTACGACGCCATCAAGTAGGCGCTAGCCTCGCTGCGCGTTCGGGCCGGTCGCCGCCTCTGGCGACCGGCCCGCGTCGTGGCTAATGCTCGCGGCCCGACGGGCCGGCTCCGGTCGTAAGGCCGCGGCGACGCGGGCGCTTCGGGGCGATGGCGCCCCGGTTCGCGCGGGTCATCTCGTGAGTGAACCCTACCGGGGCCTGGGTGCGACGCCGGGATCATAGGCGGCGCGCTATAATCCTCCCCTTGCGCCGCCGCCGCGACCCGCGGCCGGGCGGCGCCCCGGAGGACCGTGAACCAGACCACCACCGCGCCGCTACCGGCCAGCCCGCGCCCCGCCGCCCGGAAGGGCGCCGGCTTCACGGCGCGCGAGCGGAACCTGACGTTCGCGGCGCTGCTCGTCGTGTTCCTGCTCGGGGCGCTCGACCAGACCATCGTCTCGACCGCCATGCCCCGCATCATCGAGCACCTCGGCGGCCTCAACCTCTACACGTGGGTGACCACCGCCTACCTGCTGGCGTCGACGGTGATGGTGCCCATCTACGGCAAGCTCTCCGACGACTTCGGACGCAAGCCCATCCTCGTCGTCGGCGTCGTCATCTTCCTGCTCGGCTCGGCGCTGAGCGGGCTGGCGGGCGAGTTCGGCGACCTCCCCCTCCTCGGCGGCGGCATGACGCAGCTCGTGGCGTTCCGGGCCCTGCAGGGGCTGGGAGGAGCGGCGCTCTTCTCCAGCGCCTTCGCCATCATCGCCGACATGATCCCGGCGGCCGAGAGGGGCAAGTACCAGGGGCTGTTCGGCGGCGTCTTCGGCCTCGCCGCTGTGCTTGGCCCGCTGGTCGGCGGCTTCTTCACGGACATGGGCGAGACCAGCCTCCTCGGCATGAGCATCGCCGGCTGGCGCTGGGTGTTCTACGTCAACCTGCCCGTCGGCCTGCTGGCGCTCTTCATGATCGCGCGCATCATGCCCGCTCTGCCCGCGGCCGGGCGCAAGGGGAGGCTGGACCTGATGGGGGCGGCGCTCATCGTCACCACCTTCGTGCCCATGCTCCTCGCCCTCACGTGGGCTGGCACCACCTACCCGTGGGGGTCGCCCGTCATCGTCGCCATGCTCGCCTTCTCGGCGCTGTCGCTCCTGGCGTTCGTGCTGGTGGAGGCCCGCGTGAGCGACCCGATGCTGCCGCTCGACCTCTTCCGCATCCGCGTGTTCACCACCGCCAACCTCGCGTCGTTCGTCATCAACGTGGCGTTCCTTGGGATCGTGATGTTCCTGCCGCTCTTCATGCAGCTCGTGCTGGGCGTGTCGGCCACCAACTCCGGGTTCACGCTGCTGCCGCTCATGAGCGGCATGATCGTGAGCTCGTTCCTGGCGGGGCTGCTCGTCACGAGGACCGGCCGCTACAAGCCGATCATGCTGGGTGGCTCCGTCATCCTGCTCGTGGGCGCGCTGCTCCTCACCGACATCAGCCTGGACTCCACGCTCTTCGGCCTCGGCTGGCGCATGGTGATCGTGGGCGTCGGCCTGGGGCCGGCGCAGAGCCTCTTCACCCTCGCCGTGCAGAACTCCGTGCCGTTCGCGCGGATGGGCGTGGCCACCAGCGCCAGCCAGTTCTTCAGGCAGATCGGCTCGGTCATCGGCCTCGCCGTGTTCGGCACGCTCCTCACCATGGGGGTGCAGCGCGAGGTCCCGAAGTACGTGCCTACCGTGCCCGGCATCGACCACGCCTTCGACCTCAACTCCCTCGTCGGCGCCGGCGGCGAGGTCGGCGGCGCGGCCTCCGGCGCGGTCGACCTGCAGGCCGAACTGCGGGCGGCCTTCGAGGCGGTGGCCGGACGCGTCCAGGCCGCCGCGGGGGGCGACGTCGCCGCGGCGGAGTCGCTGGCGGCCGACGCCACGCTACCGGCCGCGGTGCGCGAGTTCGCGGAGCGAGCGCCGCACCTGGGTCCCGCCGAGCGCGCCGCGCAGCTGCCGCCGGTCATGAGCGCCCTGCAGGGCCACCTCCAGGCGGTCGGGGAGGGCTTCAAGCGCGGCATCGACCAAGGGTTCGCGGTGGCCATCAGGCTGCTCTTCCAGGTCAGCTTCGCCATCTTGCTGCTCGGCTCCGCGCTCATCGTCTTCGTACCGGGGCTGCCCCTGCGCAAGGTGGCGGCGATGGACGTCGCTCGCGGCGAGGCCTGAGCGCGGCGGGTTCACCGACGGTTCTCAGCCGACACTCACGTTGACCCGGCGCTTGGCTTAGAGTGGAGCGTCCAGAGCGTTAGTCGATCGTGGTGGGTCCACCGTTATGCGGGCGGCGCCACCGATCGACCGCAGCCTGGCGCCAGGGATCCCGCCGAGCGGCGCGCTAGCGCGTCGATCCGCCGGCGGCGTCCCCCTCGGAGGTGGACGAGATGGAAACGTGGCTCCCCGTGATCATCCAGGTAGTGGCGGGTCTGGTCGGCGGTAACCTCGCGGGCGCCGGCGCCAAGAAGGGGTCGCTCGGGCCGACCCTCAACTCCGTGGTCGGCGCGCTTGGCGGCCTGGGCGGCGGTCAGCTCCTCGGGGTGCTCGGCGTCGGCGGCAGCAGCGGCACCGACCTCATGGGCATCATCAGCAGCATCGTCGGGGGCGGCGCGGGCGGAGCGATCCTCACGGCCATCCTGGGGGCCTTGAGGGGCGGCGCGACCAAGGCCTGACGCTCGTCCGTACCGGCCGTCAGGGGCGGAGGAGTTCCTCCACCCGTCCCCTGGCGGCCTCGGCGGCGGCCTCGTCGAGGAAACCGAGACGCGTCCGCCGCCGCAACACGTCGTCCGCCGTGTGCGCGAACTCGTGGTCGCGCGCGTGCACGACCTCCGCCTCGACATACGGGTGCGCCGGCGCGAGGCGCGCGCCCAAGCCGTCGGCGGCCAGGCGTGCCACCGCGGGCGCCCGGTCGCCGTACGCCCGCGCCAGGTGGGCGGCCACGTCTGGCGCCAGGCCGAACTCCTTAGCCAACGGCGCGCCCCCGTCCTCCACGAAGCCGGCGGCGCCGACGAGCTCGAGGTGAGCCGTCACGCTCTCGCGAGACGGCGTCAGTTCGGCGTGGCTCACGACCACGGCGACGGCGTCCTCCGCCATGCGCCGGTACGTCGTCCACTTGCCGCCGGTGACGGTCACCAGCCCGCTGGCGCTCACCAAGATCGTGTGATCGCGCGAGATGCGCGCCGTCCCGCCCCCCTGGGGGCGCTTGGCGCCGTGATGGGTGACGTCCTCCCCGCCGACCCTGCCGACCGCGTCCTGCTGCACGAGGGGGCGCAACCCCGACCAGGCCGCCGACACGTCCGCGCGCTCCACCGGCAGGTCGAAGTAGTTGCGCACGTGCCTCAGGATGTACTCGACGTCCGCTTCGGACGCGGGCGGGTCCTCTTCGACCGGCGCGGGGTTGTCGGTGGTGCCAACCAACGTGTGCCCGAGCCACGGGAGGAGGAACAGCACGCGGCCGTCCTCGGTCTTGGGGATGAGTAGGCCCGTGCCGGGCGGGCTGAAGCGGGACGGCAGCACGATGTGGATGCCCGAGCTCGTCTCCAGGATGGGATCGGTGCCGGGCTCGTCGAGGCGGCGCAGCTCGTCGACGAACGGCCCGGTCGCGTTCACCACCACGCGGGCCCGCACCTCGAGCGGCCCCGGGTCGCCGTCGAGCGCCCCCTGCGCCACGACCCCCGTCACGCGCCCCTCGGCCTTCGTCAGCTCCGTCACGCCCACGTAGTTGAGGACGAGTGCGCCCTCGCGCGCCGCCGTCAGGGCGAGCGTGACGTTCATGCGGGCGTCGTCGAACTGGCCGTCGTGGTACTCGACGGCACCCTTCAGGCCCGTCTGTTTGAGCATCGGGAACCGCTCCATCGCCTGGTCGCGGTTGACGAGGCGGCTCGGTTGGAGGTTGGCGCGGCCCGCCAGCATGTCGTAGAGCTTCAGGCCCGTGAAGTAGTAGGGCAGCTCGAGCGCCCCGTAGATGGGCGTGAGGAGCGCCAGCGGGTGTGCGAGGTGCGGGGCGTTGCGCAGGAGGATGGCGCGCTCCCGCAGCGCTTCGCGCACCAGGTGGAACTGCGAGCGGTCGGCGTGCTTCACGGCCTGCTCGAGGTAGCGCACGCCGCCGTGCACGAGCTTGGTGCTGCGGCTGCTGGTGCCCGACGAGAAGTCGTGCCGCTCCAGCAGCGCCGTCTTCAGGCCGCGCGAGGCGGCCTCCAACGCGATGCCCGTGCCGGTGGCTCCCCCGCCGACCACCAGGACGTCGAAACCGTCCCGGCTCAGCCGGGCGAACCTCTCGCTGCGCTCACTGCTCATGGCGGACCCGCCCTCCCCAAGGTCGGTCTGCGACGACCATGCCGCCCCGGTGCGGTCGCGGTTGGGCGGCCCCGCACGTCGCGGCCCGCCGCGGCGGATGCGTTGGATGGCAGAGTAGCAGAGTGGCGCGGCGGGGTGCCACTCGAGGGCACCGCGTGCCGCGCCGCCTGCGCGAAGTGACGACCGCCACAGGCGGGCGCCGGGAGCGGGCATAGGTTTGGGGAATCATCGGCGTGCCGACGGGCGGTCCGCGTGGCACGCGGCGTGTGGGGGCGCCTCGCCGGCGCCGCCGTCCCGATCACGCGGTGGCCGCCAGTTCGTCGAGCGCACGCGAGGAGGAGCACGATGGGCACCATCATCTTGATCTTCGGCGCGGGCCTGCTCGTTGGGTCGGGCCTCCTTCTCTACTTCTTCTTCGCGGCTCGGGGCGTGAACCCGCCCGCCGGCGTCAGTCGCCTCGAGGCGGCCGATTTCCCGCGCGTGGCGAGCCTCTTCGAGGGGATGATGATGTTCGCCTTCGGCTCTTTCCTGTTCATCTTCGGCCTGGCCTGGCGCCTGTCGGGCGGCGCAGGGGGCTGAGGGGCGGCGCGGGTGTCCCGCTAGCGCGGGCGTCCCGCTGGCGCGGGCGTCCGCTGGCGCCGGCGCCAGCGCTGGCGCGTGTGCCGCGGCCGGAGCGAGCCGGTTCGCGCCCGGCCGGCGGTCGCCGGTAAGATGCGGCGTGGCGGTTCCCAAGCGACGTGACCGGCGACTGGTGTGGGCTCTCGTGGTGGGCTGCCTTGCCGCCACCACCGCCTGGTTCCTGCTGCGGCCCGCGCCGGGTCACGCCAAGTACCTGCCGGACCTCACGCTCGAGCGCCTCGAGGGGGGCGAGGTGGCGCTCGGCGCGGCGGCCGGGCAACCCACCGTCATCAACCTGTGGGCCACCTGGTGCCCGCCCTGCAGGCGCGAGCTGCCCATGTTGGCGGCAGCCGCCCGCGCCAACCCCGGCGTACGCTTCTACTTCGCCGACCAGGGCGAGGACAGGGGCACGGTGCAGGCCTACCTCGACGAGCGGCCCGAGCTCGAGATCGGCGGCGTCCTGCTGGACGCGAGCAGCCGGCTCTCGGAGGAGTTCGAGGCGATGGGGTTGCCGGTGACGCTGTTCTTCGACGCGGCCGGCGGGCACGTCCTGACTCACGTTGGCGAGGTCACCGAGGTGGACATGCTCAACTACCTGACCGACCTCAAGCGGGGCAAGCTCTGATGCGCCTGCCGGTCCGGGGCGGTCCCGCCAGGTGACGGTGGCGCCCGAGGTCGATCCCGCCGCCTACTTCGTGCGGGAGTCCGCCACGCGCTTCCGCCCCACCGTCCACGTGGGCGGGGGCTGGGATCCGAACGAGCAGCACATCGCGCCCGCCATCGGCCTCCTGGCCCACCTGGTGGAGGCCGATCACGCGGCCAGACGCGGCGACGAGCTTGGGCTGACGCGCCTGTCGTGCGACATCCTCGGCACCATGCCTATGACGAGCGTGGACGTCGAGGTCGCGGTGCTGCGGCCCGGTAAGACGATCGAGTTGGTCGAGGCCAGGTTGAGCCAGGGCGGCCGCGCGGCCGTCGTGGCGCGCGCCTGGCTGGCGGCGCGTTACGACACGGCGAACGTGGCCGGTTCGGCGTTCGCGGCAATGCCGCCCCGCGACGAGATGCGGAGCTGGGGCATGGCCGCCGCCTGGCCGGGCGGCTTCGTGCGCTCGGCGCAGATCTGGCGCCGCGACCTCGGCAAGGGGCGGGTGCAGTTCTGGCTGCGCGGCGACGTGGCGTTGCTGGAAGGGGAGAGCGTGAGCGCGACGGCGCACATGCTCAGGCTCGTCGACGTCGCCAACGGCATCGCGGCGCGCGAGGCGCCCGAGGAGGTCCTCTTCCCCAACCTCGACCTCACGGCTCACCTCTTCAGGCGACCGGTCGGCGAGCTCACGGGCCTCGACACGACCGCGTCGTTCGGGCCCACCGGTGCCGGACTGACGCAGAGCGTCATCCACGACGAGGCCGGCCCGCTCGGTACCTTCGCTCAGACGCTGACGGTGAGGCCCCGCCGGCCTTGAGCGCCCTCGCGGCTAGAAGTTCTTTCGCCTGAAGGCCAGCAGCCCCAGCGCTACGGGCGCCGCCACCCACGCGAGAAGCGCGCCGATCGCCACGAGCGCGCCCGTGGCGCTCCCGAGGAACGTTCGGAAGAGCGCCCCCGTGTAGCCCATGAGCGCGGCCGTGTCGAGCTGCAGCAGGACGAGGATGCGCGAGAGGTCGATGGGGTTGAGGAGGCTCAGCGCGATGACGGCGCCCTCGATCGGGTAGGCCTGCGCCACCACGATGAAGTAGAGGACGAGCCCGTCGTAGACGACGGTGAGCGCCAACCAGATGGCGAGCGCCAGGCCGAGCGCGCGGGCGCGCTCCTCGTTGGCCAGGCCGAGCCAGAAGGCCAGCGCCGTGAACACGAGGCTGATGAGGGCGCCGGCGCCGAGGAGGCTCGCCACCATGGGGGTGTCGAGGCGGTTGCTCAGGCCGTAGACGAGGAACGGCACGCCCGTGCCGAGCACGAAGGCGCCCGCCAGCGGCAGAGCCACGCCCGCGTACTGGCCCACGAACACGCTGGGGCGCGACACGGGTTGCGTGAGGATCAGCTGCACGAAGTCGCGCGTGTAGTAGTAGTGGTTCATGCCGAGCATGAGCGACACGAGCGGGATGACGAGCAGCACCAGGTTGAGCGAGCTGAGGGCCGCCTGGGCGGCGTCGTCGCCGAAGTAGAGGAGGCCGCCCGTCGCCGCCAGGAAGAACAGGGTATAGATGAGCATCCAGCGGCTGCGCAGCAGGTCGAAGAAGGCGTACTTCATGACCTTCACGGTCGTGTTCATGCGGCGTGCTCCTCGGCGCGGGGCGCCTGCTCTGGACTCAGCTCGACCTCGCCCGTCATCACCTTGGCGATGGCGCGCTCCAGGCGGCGTTCCCCGGTGGCCTCGCGGATGGCCTCGAGGCTGCCGCGGTAGCGCACGGTGCCCTCGAGCAGGAAGAGGACCTCGTCGGTGAGCTCCTCCAGCTCGCTCATGACGTGCGAGGTGAGGATGATGGCCACGCCGCGCTCGCGTTCCTCGAGGATGAGGTCCTTGAGGCGGCTGCTGGCCACCGGGTCGAGGCCGGCGCTCGGTTCGTCCAGGAGGAGGACGTCGGGCGAGAACAGGAAGGTGAGGACGGCGCTGGCCTTCTGCTTGGTGCCGCCCGACAGGACCCGCAGCCTCTTGTTGAGGTGGGGCCTGAGCTCGAAGCGGTCGATGAGGGCCGCCAGGCCGGCGGGCTGCTCGCCGCGCAGGTCCTGCACGAACGCGAACAGCTCGCTGACCTTGAGGTTGTCGGGGAAGCGCGGCTCCTGCGGCATGTAACCGACGCGCCTGCGGGAGGCGGGGTTGTTGCGGACGTCCTCCCCGCCTATCGTGACGGTGCCGGCGTCAGGCAACACCAGCCCGAGGATCGACTTCATGAGGGTGGTCTTGCCGGAGGCGTTCGGGCCGATGACGGCCGTGACGCGTCCCGGTTCGAACCTGGCGCTGACCCCCTTGAGCACTCGGAGCTTGCCGAAGCTCTTGTTCAGGGCGTCGACGGTGACCATCTGAGCCTCCCCATGAGCGGCCTATCGTCCTCGATGGCCTTCGGTGTGATGATGGGCAGTAGCCTCTCGGCGTAGTCCATGACCTGCGAGAGCGGGCTCCGCAGCAGGATCATCGACTGCGGGAACGACTGCACGGTCATCGAGAAGAGGCGCACCGGCCGGAACGGCACGTCGCCGACCCCGTCGCGGTTCAGGTCGTAGCCCTCGTAGGCGTCCCAGTAGTTCTCGAGGAACGAGTTGTACGAGCGGTTGGCGTTCGTGATGACGTCGAAGGTGTTGCCGATGAAGTTGTTGTACATCACGCGCATGCCCATCGAGTTGGAGAGCACCCGCAGGGCGTAACCGTTCCTGACGAAGTCGTTGCGCGTCAGGTCGGTACGGTTGGAGCCGTCGATGTAGACGGCGGCCGAGTTCCGCTCGAACAGGTTCCCCGTCACGACCGAGTCGTCTATCTCCTTGAGGAGGAGGCCGTAGGCGGCGGCGCCCCAGTTCTCCAGGAAGCGGTTGCCGCTCATGTCGATCTTCTTCGAGTACATGACGGCCACGCCGGCGCCGTTCTCCCTGAAGGTGTTGTCCTCGAAGCGCGACTCGTGGGAGAACATGAAGTGCAGGCCGTAGCGGAGGTTCTTCTCGCTGACGTTACCGGTCACGTGGGCGCCGCGGGCGAACTCGAGGTAGATGCCGTCGCGGTGGCCGCTTACATAGTTGTTCTCGATCGTCAGATAGGTGGCGTTCCAGCCCTGGATGGCGTTGCCCGTGTACGCCTCGAGCTCGCCGTGGCCGATCACGCTGTTTCCACGCACCGTGCAGCCGATGGACTTGGCGAAGTAGATGCCGAAGAAGGCGTCCTCCACCCGGTTGTCCTCGATCAGGCAGCGCTCCACCTCCTCGACACGAAGCGCCGCCACGTCGGTCACGTGCGAGCGACCTGAGTCGCGCAGCACCAGGCCGCGCACGACGACGTCGTCGGCGTCGACGGTGAGGATGGCGTGCGTCAGCTCGCCGTCCAGCACCGGCCAGTCCTCGCCAACGAGGGTGATGCTCTTGGTGATGGCAAGCGGGCCCTCGCGGTAGGTGCCCGCCTTGACGACGACCGTGTCGCCGTCGTCGGCGGCCGCCAGGGCGCCCGCCACGGTCGGGTAGGCGCAACTCGCGCACACCTCGAGCGTCCGCGCCTGCGCCTGACCCAGCGCCAGCGCCACGAGGACCGCGCCCAGGAGCGCCGGCGGCAGGCCGGCGGCCCTGCGCGCCCGCGAGCGCCGGACCCGGGTCGTCAAGGGTGGGCGCCCTCGACCGCGGGCGCCTCGTCCATGCCGGCCGGCGCCATGTGACCGTGGCCGCTGCCCGCCAGCCGCTCCAGGAAGCCGGCTTCCATCAGGATGGCGGGCAGGTCCGCGTAGCGCCGCTCGATGCCGTTGGCGTCGGCGCGCACGTTCTCGAGGTCGCCAAGGGTCTTGTACGCCGACAGGTTGAGGCCCATGGGGCTGCGGACCTTCACGCTCTGCAGGTAGCGCGCCTCCTCTGCCTTGAGCCAGGTGCCGGGCCTGAGGTAGTCGGTCACCCAGGTGGAGTGGACCTGATCCTTGGCCACGTGGCCCTCCATGAGGAACGCCACCATGCATTCGACCGAGTCGAACTTGTAGACCTTGCCGGTCGTGGTCACCACCTGCGAGGTGAAGCGGGCGTCGGACACGACCATGTTGCAGGCGGCGCACATGTCCTGGCCGAGGACGACGGCGGCGGGTTTGGGCGCCGAGCAGCCGGCGAGGAGCAGCGCCCCGGCCACCGCGGCCGCCGCGACGGCGCGCCGCGCCTTGATGCGGTCGCGCCACCACATGACGGCCAACAGGGCGACGGCGGCGACGAGCCCGCCCGCCAACGCCACGCCGCCCCAACCCGGCCAGGCGGTGATGTAGAAGTTCATGAAGATGCTGGTGCCCAGCATGGGCGGGGTGTAGCCCTCCATGGTGATGGCGGCCTTCGGGTCGACGGTGTGACCGAACTTGTAGAGCCAGCGCGCGAAGTCGGCGAGGGCGAGCACGGCGAAGAGAGCGTAGTAGGCCACCCACGCCTGGAAGACGCGCTTGCGGCCCACGATGGCGGCGGCCAGGCCGAACGCCGTGACCAACGAGATCAGGATGGGTAGGGCCTTGAGCTCCCAGAAGTCGGCCGCGTCGAGGGTCATGAAGCCGACGTAGTGGTTGAGGCCGTTGATGAGGTCGACCCGGCCGGTGAGGGCGTTGGCCCAGATCTGCATGGGCAAGCCCTCGGGGTACTGTGGCGCCTCGAAGTAGTAGTGCCACAGGGGCGACACGAACGTGAAGATCGGGACGAGGGCGATCAGGGCGATCAGCACGCTGACCGGCCACGAGAGCTGGCGTCGGCGTGAACGCATGAGGTTCCTTCCTTGTGGCCTGCCGCCGGCGGGTGGCGGCGTCGGTGGGCCCGGTCGGGCCGTGAGACCGGACCGGGCCCGAGGTGTCCGGCTGCGATTACGCGTCAGGATGGACGGCAGCCGGCGAGAGTGGCGGGGGGGGGCGGGGGTGCGGGGGCCCCGGGGGGGGGGGGAGGGCGAAGGGCCCCCGGGGGGGGGCCGCCCCCGACCCCGGGGGCCCCCGCCCCGAGACCCGC
>JACFNR010000016.1:0-2113 GCA_019454765.1 Trueperaceae bacterium
CCGAGCACGTCCATCGCCCAGCCGACGCCCGCCGGCGCCACGATGGAGGCGGCGGAGCCGAACAGGTAGTACATGCCGGTGTAGAAGCCCACGCGCTCGTCGCCGCCCTGGTTGACGACCAGCGGGTAGGCGGGCACCAGCACGAGGGCCCACGAGGCGCCGCCCAGGCCCAGCCACACGGAGAGGGTGGCGGGCTCGGCCACGAACGTGGCGATGACCAGCCACACGGCCAGGAGCAGCGCACCGGCGCGCATGGTGTTCATCTCGCCCCAGCGCCTGGCCAGGTGCCCGGCCGGCAGCGCCATGACCACGAAGCCGGCGATGGTGACGCCCATGATCACGCCGGCGTTGCCCGCCGAGAGACCGAACTGCTCCGTGGCGAAGGTGCTGAACTGCGCCTCGAGCGCGGAGTAGCCGAAGAACGCGAAGAACACGGCCGCGAGGATGAGCAGGATGTTGCCCTGGCCCGGGCCAAGGAGCGTGCCCGCGTCGCGCAGGAGCCCACCCAAGAGCGGAGCGTCGTCCTGTATCACGCTCATCTCCACGTGCTCGGGGTGAGTGGTGGTGGCGGCGCGCACCGCGAACAGGGCCGAGAGCGTGACCGCGCCCGCCACGCCGAACGGGAGCCAGATGGCCACCTCGGAGAGGGGGGCGAGGATCAGCAGGCCGAGGGCGCCGCCGACGGCGCCGAGCATGGTGAGCACGGCGTTGGCGTGCGGCCGACCCGCGGGGGCCACGTGGTCGGGCATCAGCGCCGCCAGGGGGGCGCGGAAGGTGGTCATGGCGAGCAGGAAGACGATGTCGACCGCCATCAGGGTCCAGAAGGCCGCCTTGGCGAACGGCAGCGCCGCGAAGAGGAGCGCGGCCATGGGCATGCTGACGACGAGGAACGGTAGGCGTTTGCCCAAGGGTCCCTCGATGCGGTCGGACCATGCCCCTATGATCGGCACCAGGAGGAGGCCGAGCACGTTGTCTAGGCCCATGATGGCGCCGCGCACCCCGCTGGAGCTCACGAACTCGCGCAGGAGGAGAGGCATGAATATGTTGTAGAGGCCCCAGGTTATCGCCAGGCTGGCCGCGCCCACCCCGAGGCCCAGCAACTGCCACCCGTTGAGGCCGAGGTAGCGGCGGTTCACGGCTCGTCGGCCTCCGGCGGCGCGTCCTCGGCCACCCGCCTGGCCGCCTCCGCTTGAGCGTCCGCTAGTTCCACGGCCTTGCGGCGCCACTCGGCGTCCTCGCTGCCGGGTTCGGGCCTCGCGCCGTAGGCCTGGGTCCGGTCGCGGGCCAGGGCGGCGCGCGCGAGCAGCATGGTCGTCACGGGGTTCACGAGCGGGATGAACACGATGGCCAACAGCGCCTTGGGCATGAACCTACCCTCGAGGAACGAGAAGTAGACCGCGCTGGCGAGCAGGATGCAGGTGGCGCCGAGGGTGGCGGCCAGCGTGGGCGGGTGCGCTCGCGCGTAGAACGACCTGAGCCGCAACAGGCCCAGGGCGCCCACCGCCGCCACCACCGCGCCCAACAGGGCGAGGACCGCCGTGACGAGCGCGGCCGCCAGCGGCACCCCCTCGGTCACTCGATCACCTCGCCGCGCATCAGGAACTTGGCCAGGGCCGAGCTGCTCACGAAGCCGAGCAGCGTCATGACGATGGCGGCCTCGATGTACCCGGGCTCCGCCACCCGCATGCCGAACACCACGACCTGCAGGGCCGCGTTGAGGTACAGCGCGTCGAAAGCCAGCACGCGGTCCTGCGCGCGTGGGCCCTTCACCAGCCGCGCGGCCGCGAACACGAGGCCCAGCGCCAGCAGGCCGTGGGCCACCAAGAGGGCCCAGTGGAGCACGGCGGCCGACGTCACGACCCCACCCGGCGCCCCGGGCGGCAGGCCGCCGGAGGTGCGTTCACTCGAACACCTCGAGCAGCCGCCGCTCGTACCGGCCCTTGATGGTGCGCACCCACTGCTCGTCGTCCACCAGGTCGAGCACGTGGATCGTCACCACGTTGGTGCGCGTGTCGTACGCCGCCCAGAAGGTGCCAGGCGTGGCGGTGATGATGGTCGCCAGCGCCGCCAGGGCGTGGGGGCTCCTGATGTCGAGCGGGATGTTCACGAAGCC
>JACFNR010000016.1:2213-26167 GCA_019454765.1 Trueperaceae bacterium
GGCTGCGCGAACACGGTGATGGCCATGAGGATCACGAGCAGGAACGCGACCGGCAGCGCCTCGAAGGGGCGCACCGCCGTGGGCGTGGTGTCGGGCTCCGCCCAGAACTGCTTCACGCCCTTGCGCATGAGGGCCACCAGCACCGCGAAGCCGGAGGCGACCACGGTGCCCACCACCCACCACGCCAGGGCCGCGGGGCCGTTAGCGTAACCGTCGGCGCCGCTGTCGAGCACCGCCTTGAGCATGGCGAACTTGGCCACGAAGCCCGATAGCGGCGGGAAGCCCACCAGCTGGAGCGCCACCAGGAAGAAGGCGGCGGCCAGCAGGGTGGTGGCGAGCGGCAGCGTCACGCCCAGCTCAACGCCCTCGAACTCGCTGTGCAGCGCCGTCTCGTAGTCGTCGGAGAACACCGGTTCCACGGCCCCGGTGGGCGGGGCAACGTTGCGGCGGCTCACCAGCTCGCAGAGGAGGAACAAGACGCCTATGCCGAGCGTGGAGCCCACCAGGTAGTAGAGCGCGCCCCCGATCACGGAGGCGTCGCCGCTGGCGATCACGGTGAGCAGGGTGCCCGACGAGATGAGCGTGAGGTAGCCGGCCGCGCGCGGCAACTCGGTGCTGGCGAGCACCCCGAAGCTGCCGTAGACGATGGTCGCCAGCCCCACGGCGATGAGCCACGAGCTGCCGTACAGCTCGAGGGCATGCCCTTCCGGCCACATGAGCGTGCCCAGCCGGAGGACCACGTACACCCCCACCTTGGTCATGACCGCGAAGATGGCGGCCACGGGCGCGGCGGCCGCGGAGTAGGTGGTCGGCAGCCAGAAGGATAGGGGCCAGGCGCCGGACTTCACGAGGAACGCCACGCCCAGCACCGACAGCCCCGCCTTCAGGAACACCAGTTCGTCGGGGCCGAGCTGCGCCGCCTTGACAGCCAGGTCGGCCATGTTGAGGGTGCCGGTCATGGCGTACACGAGGCTCACGCCCACCAGGAACGCCATCGAGGCGGCCAGGTTTACGGCCACGTAGTGCAGGCCCGCCTTCACCCTGCGCTTGCCTGAGCCGTGCAGCAGGAGCCCGTACGAGGCCGCCAACAACACCTCGAAGAACACGTAGAGGTTGAAGAGGTCGCCCGTGAGGAAGGCGCCCGACAGGCCCATGAGGATGAGCAGGTACAGGGTGTGGAAGCGCGGACCCAGCGTGGCCCAGCGCGCCAGCGCGTAGATCATACCCGCTGCCCCCAGCGCGTTGGTGACGAGCACCATGAGGACGGCCAGTCGGTCGGCAACCAGCACGATGCCGAACGGCGCTCCCCAGTCGCCCAGCCGGTAGACGACGATGGCCGGCGTTAGCGGGTCGTCGACCACGAGCAGTAGCCGCAGCGCGGCCGCCACCGACAGGGTCACGGTGAGCAGGCTGATGACGCCCTTGGCGCGGCGCTGCCGCTCGTGGAGCAACAGCATGGCCGCCCCGGCGACCAGGGGCAACAGGATCGGCACCGCCACGAGGTGCGGCGCCAGGCCGCCGAGGTTCATGCGGGCTCCCCGTCGCCGTCCACGTGGTCGGTGCCCGTGAGGCCGCGCGAGGCGAGCAGGACCACGAGGAAGAGAGCCGTCATCGAGAAGCTGATGACGATGGAGGTGAGGACCAACGACTGAGGCACGGGGTCGGCCAGCGTGGCGCCCTCGCTTCCGGCCCCCAGCACCGGCGCGCCGCCCACCACCAGCCGCCCCATGGAGAGGATGAACAGGTTCACGGCGTAGGTGAGGAGCGAGAGCCCGATGATCACCTGGAAGGTGCGCGGGCGCAGCAGGAGGTAGACCCCCGCCGCCGTGAACACCCCGATCCCCACGGCGACCACGACCTCCATCAGGCGCGCCCCCCCTCGGCGGTAGGTTCCCCGACCTTGGCGGGGGAGGGCGCCTCGCTGGTGGCGCCCTCCAACTCCTCGGCCGTGTGAGCGGCCCGCGGGGTGCGGATCGACTGGTGAGCGATGGCGATGAGCATGAGCACGGTGGCGCCGATGACGAGGGCGAAGACGCCGAGGTCGAAGAGGGTGGCGGTGGCGAGAGGCACGCGGCCCAGCAGCGGCAGGTCGACGTGGCCGTGGCCCGAGGTCAGGAACGGCCGTCCGAACAGCCACGCGCCTGCGCCCGTGCCGGCGGCCAGGATGAGGCCCAGCCCGATCCAGCGGAGCGGCAGGACCCTGAGCCGCTCCTCCACCCAGCGCGTGCCGCGCGCCATGTACTGCAAGATGAACGCGGTGGCCATGGTGACGCCGGCCGCGAAGCCGCCGCCGGGCTCGTCGTGGCCGCGCATGAACAGGTGGATGGCGAAGAGCGTGACGATGGGGAAGAGCAGGTGCATGACGATGCGCGGCACGAACAGGTAGTCGGTGGCCGTGTCGCCGGGGGTGCGGCCCGACAGCGCCTCGTCGTACGCGTCCTGGCGCCGCTGCTGCCGCGTGCTGCCCACCACCTCGCGCGCGGGCCTGAAACGCCTGAGGAGCGCGAAGACCGACAGCGCCACCACGGCCAGCACGGTGATCTCGCCCATGGTGTCGAACCCGCGGAAGTCGACGAGGATGACGTTCACCACGTTGCGTCCGCCGCCGCCCGGCAGCGCGTTCTCCACGAAGAACTCGCCTATCCCGCCGATCCGCTCGCGCGTCATGGCCGCCAGCGCCAGCGCCGTCATGCCGCCGCCTGCCAGGAGCGCCAGCACCAGGTCGCGGCCGCGGCGCGCGGCGGTGCGAGCGCGCGTGGCGGCGTCGGCCAGGGGCTGCGCCTCGCGGCGCGGCAGCCAACGCAGCCCCAGCAGGAGGAGCACGGTCGTCACGATCTCGACGAGCAGCTGCGTGACGGCCAGGTCGGGCGCCGACAGCCACACGAACGTGACGCAGACCACCAGCCCGGCCCCGCTGGTCAGGATCAGCGCGGCGAGGCGGTGGAACTTGGCGAGGTACGCGGCCAGCACCGCGGCGAGGGCGCCGAACGCCCAGAGCACGAGGAACGGCCACGAGAACGGCGTGGTCGCGGCGTCGCCGAGCGTGTAACCGCTGCCGGCGCGGGCGAACGCGCGGTGGAGGAACGGCGCGGCGCCCGCCAGCACCGACGCGCCGACGAGCAGGAAGAGCTGCGGCTGCAGCCTGCGCGTGCCGAGGAACCGCACGACGGCGGCGGACGCCGCGACGAGCAGCTCCATGGCGTCGTTGAAGGTCCGCCGTGCCCGCACGCGCGCCGCCCAGGGGCGGTCGTCGACCTCCCGGCTGGCCAGGCGCCGGTAGAGCGCCACGTAGAGGCCGGTGCCGAGCGCCATGGCCACCAGCGACAGGAGGAACGCGGGCGTGACCCCGTGCCACAGGTTGAGGTGGAAGGCGGGGGTGTCCGCGCCGAGGACGGCCGTTGCCGCGGAGCGCAGCAGCGGGCCGACCGTCAACGCGGGGACAACGCCGATGATCAGGCAGATGGCCACGAGCAGTTCGATGGGCAGCCGCATCCACGACACGGGCTCGTGCGGCTGGCGGGGCAGGTCCTTGGCGTCGGGGCCGAAGAAGACCTGGTGGATGAACCTCACGGAGTAGAGGACGCTGAACGCGCTACCGACGGTGGCGAGTAGCGGCAGGAGCCGGTCGAGGAGGGACCCCGTGTGGAACTCGAGGGTCTCGGTGAGGAACATCTCCTTCGAGATGAAGCCGTTCAGGAGCGGTACGCCCGCCATGGCCGCCGCGGCCACCATGGCCAGGGTGCCCGTGAGGGGCATGTGCCTCAAGAGACCGCTGAGGCGCCGCACGTCGCGGGTGCCGGTCTCGTGGTCGATGATCCCCGCGGCCATGAACAAGGACGCCTTGAAGGTGGCGTGGTTGAGCGTGTGGAAGATGGCCGCCACGGCCGCGGCCGGGGTGGAGAGGCCCAGCAGCAGGGTGATGAGACCCAGGTGGCTGATGGTCGAGTAGGCGAGGATGCCCTTGAGGTCCTCCTGGAACGTGGCCGTCACGCCACCCAGGAGGAACGTGACGAGGCCCGCCAGGGAGACCGTGTAGTACCAGGTGTCGTTGCCGGCCATCACCGGCCACAGCCGCGTCATGAGGTAGATGCCGGCCTTCACCATGGTGGCCGAGTGCAGGTAAGCCGACACGGGCGTGGGCGCGGCCATGGCGTGCGGCAACCAGAAGTGCAGCGGGAACTGGGCGCTCTTGGCGAAGGCGCCCACCAGCACGCACAGGATGGCGGGGGTGAGGAGCGGGCTGGCGGCGAGCACGTCGCGGTTGGCGAGCACCGTCGTCAGCTCGAAGCTACCCACCACGTGCCCGATGATGAGGACGCCAACCAGGAGGAAGAGCCCGCCCAGCCCGGTGACGGTGAGGGCCATGCGCGCCCCGTCGCGGGCGTTCTGGTTGTGGTGCCAGTAGCCGATGAGCAGGAACGACAGGATGCTCGTCAGCTCCCAGAAGACCAGGAGCTGCACGAGGTTGCCCGACAGCACCAACCCGAGCATGGCGCCCGTGAAGGCGAGAAGGTAGGAGAAGAAGCGCGGCACCGGGTCCTCGGGCGCCATGTAGTAGCGGGCGTACAGCACCACGAGCGCGCCGATGCCAGTGACGAGCAGCGTGAACAGCCAGCTCAGGCCGTCGAGGCGCCAGGTGAGTTGCAGGCCGAGCTCGGGCAGCCAACGCCAGGTGTGCTGCAGGACGCGGCCGTCGGTGACCTTGGGGTAGAGGTACACGGCCAACGCCAGGCCCGTCAGCGCCGTGGCTCCCGCCATGGCGGCGGCCGCGTTGCGGGCGTGGCGCGGTAGGAGCAGGACCGCCCCGCTGACTACGAAAGGTAGCAGCGCCAGGACGGGTAGTGGGGTCGTCTCTAGGGTCATTGAGGCAGGCCGCGCGGAGCCCGGCTGCCCGGGCACGACGACCCATTGTAAGGGCCGATGCTTTTGCCCGTGTAAGCGCGTCCCTGCGGCGCGGTCTCGGTGTAGCTTTGGCGCATGCCCGCGTTCCCGAGCGACCTGACGAACACGCTGACCGACCTGGTCGACGCCCTCCTGGCGCGCACCGACGCCCCCGGCCTCGGGCTCAGCGTCTTCACCGCCGACTCGATCTTGCTCGAGCGCGGTTTCGGGCGGCGCGACCGCGAGTCGTACCTACCGGTGACGCCGGCCACCATCTTCGGCGTCGCCAGCATCACCAAGTCGCTGACCGCCCTGACGACCCTCAGGCTCCGCGCGCGTGGCCTCGTGGACCTGGGCGACCCCGTCACGCGCTACCTGGACTTCGGGTCGTTGTGGCGCGACGGACCCGCCGCCACCCTCGCGCACTTCCTGAGCCACACGAGCGGCCTGCCGGCCACGCCCACCATGACCTGGCTGCGTCACGCCAGCCAGCTGGAGGACCCCGTGACGGCCGGCCCCGCCCTGGCCGAGGCGAAGCTGACGCTGGCGCCCGGCGCCATCGGCATGCCGCCCGCCGACGGGCACTTGGGCCTTGACGCCGTCGACGCCGCCGCGGCGGCCATGGAGGACGGGGCGGCGCTCGACCGGCTAGCCGCCCTGGCGGCCGAGGTCGGCAGCTTCGAGGGCATGGCGGGCTGGCTCGGGCGCAACGCGCGCCCGTTGGCGGCGCCGGGCGAGCTCTACTCGTACAGCAACGACGCCTTCTGCCTGGTGGGCGGCATCCTGGAGGGCGTGGCCGGGGCGCCGTTCGCGGCGCTGGCGGAGCGCGAGGTGCTGGGCCCGCTCGGCATGCGCCGGTCGCGCTTCGACCTGGAGGGCGTCCTCGCCGACGCGGACCACGCGACCCTCTACGCCCGCGACGCCACCGGCGCCGTGCGGCGCTCGCCCGCCTGGGAGACGACGGGGGTCATGCAGGGCGGCGGCATGCTCAAGAGCACGCTGCAGGACCTGCGCGCCTACGTGAGGCACCTGCTGGCCGGTGGGCCGGCCGTGGCCGAGATGACGCGGCCGCGGGCGGACAGCGCGCCCGGCGCCGCCTACGGTCTCGGGCTGAGCGTCGTGCGCGACTACCACGGGCTGACCATCGTGAAGCACGGCGGGAGCCTGAAGGGCGTGTCGAGCGCCATCGGCTTCGTGCCGGAACTGGGGGTGGGCGTCGTGGTGCTGTGCAACCTCGCGGGCGTGCCGGCGGAGCAGCTCCTCGTGGACGTGGTGAACGCCTGTGCCGGCCTGCCACTCGGCGGCTCGCCGTACGCTCCGGAACCCGGCGTCGCAGCCGACCACGCCGCGGCGGAGCATGCCGACCTCATCGGCGAGTACCTGTCGGGCGAACCGTACGGCCGGCTCCGCCTGCTGGCCGACGCCGACGGCGGCCTGCGCGTGGTTGCCGGCTGGCCCGAGGCGGAACTGCCCGCCTTCCTCGCCGGGCCGGACGAGGTGGCGGTCACCTACCCGGATGGCCGCCGCTCGGCGGTGCGCTTCCTGCGCGACGAGGCCGGGAAGGTCTGGAGCGCTCAAGCCGGGCGTGTGATGCTACGGCTCTAGCGGCGCCGTGACCGCGCTGAGGATCGGAGGGGAGGGGCACGTGGCGGAACCACTGCTGGTAGTCGACGGGCTGCGCCGGAGCTACGGCGAGCGCCAGGCCGTAGGGGGCGTGTCGTTCGAGGTCGGCGTGGGCGAGACGTACGGGCTGCTCGGGCCCAACGGCGCGGGCAAGACGACCCTGATCTCGATGGTCGCGGGCATCTTGCGCCGCGACGCCGGGACGGTGAGCATCGCGGGAGTCCCCGTGACGGCGACGAGCACCGCCGGACGCGGAGCGATCGGGCTCGTGCCGCAGGACCTCGCCCTCTACCCGGACCTGAGTGCCCGCGAGAACCTCGCCTTCTTCGGCCGGCTCTACGGCCTTGGTGGGCGCGAGCTGAGGACCCGCGTGGCCGAGTTGCTCGCCATGGTGGGCCTCTCGGACCGCGCCGGTTCCCTCGTCAAGACCTACTCCGGGGGCATGAAGCGCAGGCTCAACATCGCCGTCGGCCTGCTGCACGGGCCCAAGCTGCTCATCCTCGACGAGCCCACCGTGGGGGTGGACCCGCAGTCGCGCAACGCCATCCTCGAGAGCGTGGAGGCGCTGACGCGCGAGGGCATGTCCGTGCTGTACACCACGCACTACATGGAGGAGGCGGAGCGCCTCTGCGACAGGGTCGGCATCATCGACGGCGGCCTGCTACGGGCCGAGGGCACGCGGCGCGAGCTGGTCGAGATCATCGGCGGTGAGGACGTGGTGGACGTGGAGGCCGCGGGCGACCTTGGCGCCGCGGCCGCCGCCGTGCGCCGGCTGGACGGCGTGCGCACCGTCGATGTGGGGGAGGGGCGGCTGCACGTGGTGACCGGCAGGGCCGCCGGGCTCCTTCCGCAGCTCGTCCACGCGCTGGACTCGGCCGGCGCCGACCTCGCCCGCGTCGAGGTGAGGGAGCCCGACCTGGAGGCCGTGTTCCTGCACCTCACCGGCAAGGCGCTGAGGGACTGACGTGCGGTCCGGCCCGGTGGACGACGGGACCCGGAGAGCGAGCGCGTTGGCCGCCGTCATGTGGATGGCCGCCAACGACCTGCGGCAGAGACTCCGCGACTGGTCGTTCCTCATCTTCGGCCTGCTAGTGCCGTTCGCGCTGGCGTTCGTGTTCAGCCTTCTGATCGGCCCGCTCGAGCGAGCCTCCCCCGTCACGGCCGCCGTTGTGCTCGCCGACGAGGACGTCACCGTGATGTCGATGGGCATGCGCACGGCGCTCGCGGCCGCCGCCGAGGCGGGCGTGGTCACCTGGACGAGCGCGCCGGACGAGGCCGAGGCCAGGCGGCGGTTGGAGGCCGGCGAGGCCGACGCCGCCGTGGTCTTGCGCCGCGGTTTCGGCGCGGCCGTGGCGGCGGCGGCCCGGACGGCCACGGAGACGACGGACGGCGCCGATGCAAGCGAGACCGAAGCGCTCGGGGTGACCGTCGTGGGTCGCGCGGACCGGATCCTCGCCACGCAGATCGCCCGGGGCGTCACCACCGCATACGTCAGCCGGATCCGCTCCGGGGTCTGGGCCGCATCGGCACTAGGCCTGGCAGGGCACCCCGTCACCTTCGCGATCGCGGTGGCCCAGGTGGCGGGCGCGCCCGACCCGCTCACGCTGGTGGCGGTCAAGACGTCCGATAGGCAGCTGGGACCGACCACGTACTACGCCGCCGGCATGGCCGTGTTCTTCGTCTTCTTCATCGTCCAGTTGGGCGTCATGGGGCTCCTCGACGAGGAGAGGCACGGCACGCTCGCCCGCCTGCTGGCGGCCCCGGTCGCGCGCGGCGCCGTCCTGGCCGCCAAGGTGCTGTCGAGCGTCGTCATCGGCGTGGTGAGCATGGTGACCCTGGCGGTGGCCAGCACGCTGATCATGGGCGCCGAGTGGGGCGCGCCGCTCGGGGTGTTCGCCCTGATACTGGCCGTCGTGGCGTCCGCCGCCGGCATCCTCATGCTCGTGGCGGGCCTGGCACGCTCCTCCGAGGCCGCCGGCAACGTGCAGGCCGTCATCGCCATCACCCTCGGCGCGCTGGGAGGAACGTTCTTCCCCCTCCCGCAGACGAGCGGGGTGATGGAGTGGCTACCGAAGGCCTCGCCCCACCACTGGTTCATGCGCGGGATGGGCGACCTCGCCGCCGGTGGCGGTGTTGCCGCGACCCTCCCCTCGCTTGCCGCCCTCGCGCTCTTCGCGTTCGTCACGGGGGCCGCCGGTTGGGCATTGCTCGCACGGAGGCTGAACCGATGAATGGCGAGGCGCTCGGCAAGGTGATCGCGATCGCCGGCTCGAACCTCACGAGGTTCCTGCGCGACCGCTTCAACTACTTCTTCGTGTTCGTGTTCCCGCTCGGGCTCATCCTCATACTCGGGTTGGCGTTCGGGAGCGGGGCCAAGCCCACGGTCGGCGTGGTGGCCGGCCAGGACGCTACGGCGCAGCGGTTCGTCGCTGCGCTCGAGGCCGACGACTCCCTGATCGTGGAACGCCAGGCCGACGCCGCCGAGCTGCGTGGGCGAGTGGAGCGCGGCGCCTTGGCGGCCGGCGTGATCCTGCCGGTCGACCTGGCCGAGCGGCTGGCTGCCGGCGAGGACGTTGAGGTCCAGTTCCTCTCGGTCGGCGCGGGAACCGGCAGATCGCTCCAGTACACGGTGAGCGGCGCCCTCAGCGAGGTGGCGGCGACCGTACGCGCTGCGAGGTACGTGGAGCGAGGGACGCTCGAGGGTCTGAGCGGATCGCTCGCCCTGGTCGACGCCGCGGCGGCAGCAACGCCGGCGATCACCGTGGAGCAGCAGTGGATCGGCGGGGGTTCCGGCGGCGACCTGGACGTGGCGTTCGCGATCGGAGCCGGCTCACAGCTGGTCCTCTTCGTGTTCTTGACGGGCCTCACGAGCGCGTCCGCGTTGATCCTGAGCCGCACGCTAGGCGTGAGCCGCCGCATGCTCGCGTCCCCGACGCACCCCGTCACCATCGTGCTCGGCGAGGCGCTCGGGCGCTACCTCGTGGCGCTGTTCCAGGGGGTCTACATCATCCTGGCCACGGCGCTCCTCTTCGGGGTCGTGTGGGGCGACCTGGTCGCGTCCCTCCTCGTGCTGGCCGTGTTCGCGGCCGTTGCGGCCGGCGCGGGCATGCTCCTCGGCTCCGTGTTCGAGACGGACCAGCAGGCCTCGGGCGTGGCGATCCTGGTCGGACTCGGCCTCGCGGCGCTGGGCGGCGCCATGGTGCCGCTCGAGGTGTTCGGCCCCACCATGCGCGCGGTGGCGCGCTTCGTGCCGCACTCGTGGGCGGTGGACGCCTACGCGCAGCTCCTCCGCCGCGGTGCCGGGCTGGTAGACGTGCTGCCGCAGCTGGGCGTCCTCACCGGTTTCGCGGTGTTGTTCTTCGCGCTCGCCGCGTGGCGGTTCAGGGCGCGGCTGCTGGAGGGGTGAGGGAGCCCGGCGCCTGACGCGAGAGCGTCGGCCCGCGCCGGTGCGCGCGTCAGCGGCGGTAGAGGGCGTTCAGCGTCACGCGGTGACCCGCGGAGGTGGGCACCGTCACGGCCGCGGTCGGCAGCGCCGGGCGGAGGCCGTGGCGCGCGAAGTCCGCGTCCAACCCCGCCAGGCTCGGCAGGGTCATCCGGCGTTCGCCTGGCCCGAAGCCGACCCAGACGTCCGTCTCTCCAGGGACCGGCCTCAACGGCTCGCCGCTCGGCCGCGAGTCGGGGCCGAAGTTGGCCACCAGGCAGAGGCCGCCCGGCCGCAACACCCGCGCGATCTCGGCGAGCGCGGCGTGCCACTCCTCCGACGAGCGGGCGTCCTGCAGCACCCCCAGCGCGACCACCAGGTCGAAGCTCGCGTCTTCGTGGGCGGCCAGGCTACGCATGGCGCCGACCCGCACCCGGCGCGTGGCCTCCTCCTGCCCGAGCACGTCGGCCAGGCGGCGGCGCGTCTCCTCGACCATCGCGAACGACGCGTCGAGCGCCCACACGTCGCAGCCCTGCCGTGCCAGCCACACGGTGTTGCGCCCACCCGCGCAGCCGATGTCGAGGACCCGCGGCTCGGTGCCGCCCGCGCGCCAACCGCCCTCCGCCCATGCGGAGCGCACTGCCGCGTACTCGTCGTCACCCGCCAGCAGGTGCTGCAGCCGGTGATCCGGGGGCCTGGCGGCGAAGGCGGCCACCACGCTCGGGTCCTCCCACATGTCGTTGCCCTCGGGCCGGGCCGCGCGCTCCCAGCGCTCCAGCGTCGCCACCGTGAGCGGGTCCGGCTCGCCGCCGTAGTACTTGTCGAGCACGCCCTGGAACACGGACGGTCCGTCGACTTCGCCGTCGCCGCGCCGCTCCACGGCCGCGAAGAGGGTGGCGCTCGAGCGGAGCTTGAGGTCGTCGGGGACCCCCATGACCTCGGTGGCCGTGCGCCCCTCGATGCGGAGGAGCAGCGCGGCGCACTCCCGGAGCCGTGCTCCGAGGACGGGGTGCGCCAGGTACGCCTCCGCCTCGGCGAAAGACGAGATGGCGTACCTCTCGGCCATGGCGCTGAAACCGAGCCCGACCACCTGCGGGAACACGAACCACATCCAGTGCGTGAGCTTCCGACCGGCCTTCAGCTCGGCGACGACCTGCGGGTACACGCCGGCCTGCGCGGCCACGAACCTCTCGAGGTCGGCCGATACCCTCTCTTCATGACCCTCCACGCTCATGCCCGGCCTCCCGGGTCACGCTACCGCCCAAGTTGGAGGAACGCCACAGCCGCGCGACCGCCGGGCGGTCTAGCGTGGCGCATGAAGCTCCGCCGCCTGCTCGCCGCCGGCCTGGTGGCCCTGCTGCTGACTGCGTGCGGCACGGGGATATTGCCGGGCGAGCCCGGTCCGCCCTCGTCTGGGCCGACGGATCCCGCCGACCCGCGGGAGCCGTCGGGTCCGACCGACCCCTCCGGCCCGGCAGACCCCGGCGATCCTGACCCCGGCGATCCTGACCCTGGTGACCCGGATCCAGGTGACCCTGACCCTGGTGACCCGGACCCGGGGCCTAGCTTCGGACCTACCGCGACCGCCTTCCTCGTGGCCGTCAACGAGGCGCGCGCGAGCGGCGCCACGTGCGGTACCGAGGTCATGCCACCCGCGCCGGCCCTGACGCTCGATGCCAGGCTGATCCGGGCCGCCGAGGTCCATAGCCAGGACATGGCCGACACGAAGCAGATGAGGCACGAGGGTTCCGACGGGTCTAGCGCCGGCGACCGCATCACCAGGGAGGGGTACGCCTGGTGGGCTTGGGGTGAGAACGTCGCGTGGGGCTACACGAGCGTTACCAGCGTCATGCAGGGTTGGCTCGACAGCCCCGGCCACTGCAGGAACATCATGAACGCCAACTTCACCCAGCTTGGCGCTGCGGGAGTGGACAACTACTGGACCCAGGTTTTCGCGCGGTCCAGGTGACGGGTTCTGCCGCTACTTGGGGAGTGGTCGGAGATGGGCCTTACCAGAGCGTCTTGACTGGGTACTCGGACAACGCTCGGTCGTTGGTGACGAGCGTCATGTCGCCGTTCGCGGCCTGTGCTGCTAGGAGTCGGTCGAACGGGTCGCTGTGGTGCTGCGGTAGCGAGTAGTCCGCGAGTACGTGCTTCAGGGTGATAGGGAGCACGGTGAACGCATGGCGCTTGAGCATCAGCGGGACGAACTCGTCGGGAGCCTCTGGCAGCGGGAGGCGCCCAAGCCGAGCCTTGATCGCTATCTCCCAACCACTCACGACACTGAAGTAGACCTCGTTATCAGCACTACCGACGGCGGTCCTGACGGTCGTTGACAGCCTCCCATCGTCAGCGCACCACCACAGGAACACGTGCGTGTCGAGAAGCAGCCTCATCTGAAATGCCGTTCGAACTCCTCCGGCAACGGATCGAAGAAGTCGTCGGGTACTACGAGCCCTTCTGCTCCCCCGGGTGTGCGGACGCGCTTGTGCGCCACCGGGCTGAGCTTCGCGACCGGCTCGCCGGCCTTGGAGATGATGATCTCCTCGCCCATGGCGACACGCTCTAGCAGCTTCGAGAGGTGCGTCTTGGCATCGTGAACGTTGATAGGCGCCGGCACGCCACCATCATAGACTAAGTAGCGGACTAAGTACGCCTAGCTGCCTGCCCGGAGGTCTTGGTGCCCTACTCGAACAGGCTCTCGTCCAACGTCGTGTTGTAGGCCACGGCCTCGACGTGCGTGTCGGCGACCTTCTTCCAGGTACCGCCCTGGAGCATGTAGCTGCTCGAGTCGAAGCCCATGAGCGCGCCGGTGTCTACGGGCGCGGCGTAGACGACGAGGAACTCGCCGTCCTCGAAGCCGGAGTGGACGGCTATCAGTTTGTCGTCCTGGAACAGGTAGTGGAGCGTGGTGGCTTCGCCGGCGTCGTCGTGGGTGGTGTAGGTCACCTGCTCGCCGGAGACGATGTCGCCGTAACTCACGACGCCGTCGAAGGTGGCCACGTCGCCGTCCTTGATGAGGATGGGCGCGTTCTGGTCGAACATCTGCTCCATCTGGGCGGCGGCCTCCGGCGGCGCCGGGAGGGTCATCGGGACACCGACCATGCTCATCGTGACCTGGCCGTCCTTTAGGACGAGCTTGGTGCTCATCCCGGCCATCTCGGTGATGGTCACGAGTCGCCTGCCGTCGAAGTCGATCACGATGCGCGCCGTAGACTCCATCGGTTCCTCACCGTCCACGTAGGCCGTCGTCTTGATGCTCTGGTCGACGTTGTGGATCTCCCCGACGTCGGCGGGTGTGAGCCCCTCGAGCAACTCGCGCGCGCGGGCGTCCACCTGGGCAGCGGCGGTGGAGACCAGAAGGGAGATGAACAGGGCGGCTAGCAGGCCAATCCGTCGCGTGATCATGCCCGATGATAGGGCACGAACGTGAGCGGGGTCACGGTGGTCGTGAAGACAGCGAAATGGTTCACGAGAGGTGCTCTCGTGGCGCTTGAACATCGGAGCAGCGCCGGTAGTGGCTCGCCAGCCCGCGTGGCAAACCATCCTTTCGTCGGAATCTCTGATATTCTGAACATTGGAAGGCGGTCGAGTGTGTCCACCGCGGTTTCGGGGAAGTTGGGGAAGCGTGGCACGTTGGTCATCCCGGCGGAGCTCCGGCGCCGATATGGTCTGCGTGAAGGGTCGATGTTCATCGCGGAGGCAACTGATCAGGGAATCCTGATCAAGCCTGCGGTCGCCGTCCCGGTCGAGGTATACACTCCGGAACGCAAGGCTGAGTTCCTGCTGTCCACGGCCGTCGACGAAGCTGATTATGTCGCTGCGCGCGCTGTGGTCGAGGAACTCGGGCTCGATCCGGACGCGATCGAGCACCACAGGCCTTAGTCGCCGACCGAAGTGGATAAGTTGTTCCTTGACGCCAACGTGCTGTACTCGGCGGCGTACCTACCGGATGCTGGGTTGGCGCGGTTATGGGCCCTGCCAGGTGCTTCTTTGATCACTTCCGCTTACGCGGTGGCAGAGGCGGAGCGCAATCTCGGCTCCACCGAGCAGCACACGCGGTTGGAACGATTTCTCGAGAAGATGATCGTCGTGGATGGTGGGGTGCTACCGCCTAGCGTGGCGCGCAAGATCGGGCTACCCGATAAGGACGGGCCGATAATCGCCGCCGCGCAGGCCTCGAGGTGCTCGCACCTGATCACGGGCGACGTCCGACATTTCGGCCGGTTCTACGGCACCGAGTTGCTCGGTGTTCTGGTGCTACCACCCGCCGAATACCTGCGGATGAGAGCGCGAGGGGCTGGAGCAAGTTCAACTGGCTCAGCTGGGTGACCGTCCGTACCGGTAGCTTGGCATGCCGCGTCAAGCGTCCCGCAGCGTCGGGTCGAGCAGGTCGCGTAGGCCGTCGCCGAACAGGTTGAACCCGAACGACGCCAAGAGGATGGCCAGGCCGGAGAAGACCGACACCCACGGTGAGAGCAGCATGGTGCCGCGGCTCTCGCTGAGCATGAGCCCCAGCGACGGCGTGGGCGGCTGGGTGCCAAGGCCGAGGAAGCTCAGCGACGCCTCCACCAGGATGGCGGTGGAGAGCGACAGGGTGGTCTGAACTAAGATGGGCGCCATGATGTTGGGCGCCACGTGCTTGCCGAGCACCCGCGCCGCGCCGCCGCCGAGGGCGCGCGCCGCGGCCACGTAGTCCCAACTCAGCACGGTGAGGGCGGGCCCGCGCGCCAGGCGCGCGAAGACCGGGGTGTAGACGATGCCGATGGCGAGTCCGGTGTTGAAGCTGCCGGGACCGAGCACCGCCAGGACGGCGATGGCCAGGAGGATGATGGGGAAGGCGAGCAGCACGTCCATGACGCGCATGATCACGCGGTCGCGCCAGCCGCCCCAGTAAGCCCCGAGGAGGCCCAACACCCCGCCCACCACGGTGGCGAACGCCACGGCGGCGAGGCTCACGAACACGCTCGTGCGGTAGCCGTGGAGGATGCGCGAGAGGGTGTCGCGCCCGAAGTTGTCTGTGCCGAGCAGGTGGCGAGCGCTGGGGCCCTGGAAGCGCTCGCGGATGGACTGGACCAGCGGGTCGTAGGGCGCCAGCCACGGTCCGAGCAGGGCGGCCGCCACGACGACGAGGGCGACCACGAAACCGATGAAGCCGACCTTGTTGCGCCACAGGCGCGCGAAGAAGCGGCGCAGGCTCACGAGTACTCCACGCGCGGGTCGATCCAGGCGTAGGCGAGGTCGACGAGCAGGTTGACGACGACGAAGACGGCCGTGACGATGAGCACCACGCCCTGCAGCAGGGGGTAGTTGCGCTCGTTGATGGCGCCGAGCATGAGCCGGCCCACGCCGGGGATGGCGAACACCTGCTCGATGACGACGACGCCGGAGAGCAGGTAGCCGAGCTGCACCCCGATCACGGTGACGGCGGGGATCATGGCATTTCGGAGGGCATGTTTGTAGAAGAGGCCGCGTTCGCCCACGCCCTTGGCGCGCGCCGTGCGGACGTAATCCGACGACAGCACCTCGAGCAGGCTCGAGCGCACGATGCGCGTGAGCCCGCCCACCATGGGCAGGCTCACGGCCACCGTGGGCAGCGCCACTCGCGCCAGGTTGCCGAGCGGGTCCTCCCCGAAGGGCACGAAGCCGATGGCCGGCCACGCCGGCAGGTAGAGGCTGACGAAGTAGAGGAGGAGGACGCCCACCCAGAACGACGGCAGCGTGAGCCCCACGATGGTGAGGACCCTGACGACCACGTCCCCGCCCGTGCCCCGCGCCCGCGCGGCGAGCACGCCGAGCGGGAACGACAGGACGAGGGCGAGGACGAGCGCCAGGAGCGTGATCTCGAAGGTGGCGGGCAGGCGGGCGGCTATCTCGGTCAGGACGGGCGTGCCCGTCCAGATGCTCGTGCCGAGGTCGCCCCTGAGCGCCGCCGTGAGCCAGTTCCAGTACTGCTCGTACGCGGGGAGGTCGAGGCCGATCTGGCGGCGCAGCGCCTCCACCCGCTCGGGGGTGATGTCGACGTTGGCGCCCAGCATGATGGCGACGGCGTCGCCGGGGATGAACCGCACCATCGCGAACACGAGGAGCGACACCCCGAAGAGGACCACCACCAGGTCGGCCAGGCGCCGGACGAGGTACTGGAACACCCGCTAGGGCCTCAGCGCAGCTCGACCTCGCGCAGGTAGCGCAGGCCGCGGGTGGGGAGCTGCTGGAAGCCCGAGACCTTGTCGGAGACGGCGCTGAACAGCGTGCCGTACGCCACGTGGGCGATGGGGCCCGTGCAGGCGAGGCGCTTCTGCAGGTGGTCGTAGATGTTGACGCGCTCGGCCAGGTCGGTGGTGGTGCGGCCGCGGTTGAGGAGCTCGTCGACGGCGAGGTCCGAGAACTTGAAGACGTTGGTGGAGCCGCCCGTCACGAAGGTGCGGTAGAGGTAGCCGTCGGGGTCGGTGGCGCCGCCGTTGAGGCTCACGAAGGTGTCGAAGTCGGAGTTGCGCCACGCCTGCACGAAGGCGCCGAACTCGGCCACGTTGACGTCGAGGCGGATGCCGACCTCGGCGAGCTGCGCCTGCACGACCTGCGCCACGTCGGAGACGACCTGGATCGTGCCGAACGTCACGAGCCCGGCGTCGAAGCCGTTGGGGTAGCCGGCGTCGGCGAGGAGCTGGCGCGCCTTGGCCTTGTCGGTGGCGTAGCACTGGAAGGCGGAGGTGGGAGTGGCCCACTCGGTGAGGCCGGGGCTCAGCGGGCCGCCGGGCACGGCGTTGCCGAAGTAGACGGCGTCGACGATCTCGCTTCTGTCGATGGCGTAGTTGATGGCCTCGCGCACGCGCGGGTCGTTGAAGGGGGCGCGGCTGACGTTGAGGCCGAGGAGGGTGTAGGCGAGGTCCTGGACGCCCATGAGCGTCACGCCGCGCGCGTTCTTGAGGGTCTCGGCCGTGGCCGGGTCGACGTCGGGGATGAGGTGGTAGGTGCCCGTGCGCATGCCGGCGGCGCGGGTGGAGGCCTCGGGCACGACGTTGTAGCGCAGCTCGGCCACCTTGGGCTGGCCGGGGCGGTAGTAGTCGGGGTTGGCAGCGAGGAGGACGTAGGTGTCGGGGACGATCTCCTTCAGCATGAAGGGTCCGGTGCCGACGGCCACCTGCTGCAGGCTGCCGCCGTTGGCCTCGACGACCTCGCGCGGCACGACCGTCAGGTTGGTGAGGTTGGAGAGGAACGGCGCGAACGCCACCTTGAGCCGGAACGTGACCTCGAGCGGCCCCGTGGCCGTGACCGACTCGACCTCGGTGAAGCGGCTGGCCTGGGGGGAGCCCGTGTCGGGGTTCATGATGCGGTCGTAGGAGTACACGACGTCCTCGGCCGTCATGGTGCGGCCGTTATGGAACTTGACGCCGTCGCGGATCTGGAAGACGTAGGTGAGGCCGTCGTCCGACACCGTCCAGGAGGTGGCGAGGGCCGGCTCGAGCCCGAGGCCGGCGTTCACCTCGAGGAGGCCGTCGTAGATCTGCCCGATGACCGCGAACGAGGAGAAGGCCGTGACGACGTGGGGGTCGAGGCCGACCGGCGACTGGTCGACCGCCAGCTCGAGCCGGCCCTGTTGGGCCAGCGCCGTGCCGAAGAGGACCGCGCCGGCGAGGGCGACGGCCGCTACGAGGGAGAGCCTGCGTCTGCTCATGTTCCCGTCCTTTCATGACCGCGCCGCGCCCGGTGCGCCCGGCGAGGGGGTCGGCGCGGGCGCCGCGCGGCGAGAGCCTGAAGCGCCCTCACCGTACCATTGCTAGACCAGTGGGGCGCCGGGTGATAGCCTTCCGCCATGTCCCGACACCTCGATGGCGGAAGCTCGGCCGCCCAGCGCGCGGTCGCCGCCGCCGCCCCGCTGCTCGCGGCCGCCGTGGCCGAGCGGGTGACCCCCGGCGCGGTGCTGCAGGTGGCCGGACCGCACGGACCCGGCGCCACCACCGCCGTGGGAGCCGCGGCCTACGGCGCCGCCGCCGTAACCCCCGCCACCGTCTACGACCTGGCGTCTCTCACCA
This sequence comes from Trueperaceae bacterium, assembly GCA_019454765.1. Classification (NCBI taxonomy): domain Bacteria; kingdom Thermotogati; phylum Deinococcota; class Deinococci; order Trueperales; family Trueperaceae; species Trueperaceae bacterium. Next base: position 20,172 of record JACFNR010000016.1, read on the forward strand.
AGGTGACGGCCTGCCTGCCGTCGTTCCTCGTGCTGCTCGAGGCGGGCGAGGTGCGCCTCACCGACACGGTCGACCGCTTCTTCTCCAACGCCGGCTGGATGCAGGAGCCGTCCCTCGGGGGCGTCACGCTCGAGGAGCTGGCGCTGCACCGCTCGGGGCTGGAGGCGTGGCGGCCCCTCTACGCGACCGTCCAGGGTCGCCGCACCGTCATGGCCAACGTGCTGCAGTCGGGAGTGACCCCCACGCGCGGCCGGAACGTCTACTCGGACCTCGGCGTCATCGTGCTCACGGCGGTGATCGAGCGCGTGGCGGGGGAGCGCATCGACGCGTTCGCGGCCCGTCACGTGTTCGAGCCGCTTGGCATGACCGCCACCCGCTACGGGCCGCTACCTGACGGCGCCGCCGTGGCGGCCACCGAGGATGACGGCCTGCGCGGCCCGCTCGTCGGGCGCGTGCACGACGAGAACGCTGACGCCATGGAGGGCGTCTCGGGCCACGCCGGCCTCTTCGGCACCGCCGCCGACCTCACGCGCTACGCGCAGGCCTGGCTGCGGCTCGAGGCGCCGTTCGCGAGCGCCGATCACATGCGGCTGGCCGCCTCCGACCTGTCCGGCGGCGAGGGCGTGCGGCGCGGGGTGCTGTGGCGGCTGGCGGAGCCCGACTGGCCGTTCGGGCCGGGCTTCTCCGGCGGCGCATACGGTCACACGGGCTTCACCGGCACGAGCATGGTCATCGAGCCCGCCGCCGGCCTGGTGATCGTCCTGCTCACCAACCGCGTGCACCCGCACCGCGGCAACGCGGTCGGCATCGCGGCCCTGAGGCGCGCCGTGCACGGCGCCGTGCGCGAGGCGTTCGCGTGAGCGGGGCGAACGGCCGCGCTGACCTGCCGCCGGCCACCGTCCTTGGCGTCATGTCGGGCACCTCGCTCGACGGGGTGGACACGGTGACGGCGCGCCTGGAGCGCGTCGGGGGGCGCCTCGACTGGCGCGTGCTGGGGCGCTCGGCGCGGCCCTACCCCAGCGACCTCGCAGGGCGGCTCCACCTGGCGCTCAAGCCGGAGACGTCCGACGTGCTGCTCCTCACGGAGCTGCACCAGGAGGTCGGCCGGTTCTACGCCGAGGTGGTGACGGCGGCGCAGGCCGAGCACCCGCTCGACCTGGTGGCCCTGTCGGGCCAGACCGTCTACCACGTCCCCCGGCCGGACGCGGCGCGCGGGTGGCGCGTCAAGAGCACGCTGCAGCTGGGCGAGGCGGCCGTTGTCGCCGAGCGCTGCCGCGTGACCACCGTGTCCGACTTCCGTCAGTCCGACCTGGCCGCCGGCGGACAGGGGGCGCCGCTCGTCGCCTTCCCCGATTCGCAGCTCTACGCCGCCCCCGGCGTGGCGCGCGTGGTCGTCAACCTGGGCGGCATCGCCAACGTCACCTACCTGCCGGCGAACGGCGCCGAGGACCGCGTGGTGGCTTTCGACACGGGGCCAGGCAACTGCCTCCTCGACGAGGCCATGACGGCGCGCGCCGGCGAGCCGTTCGACGCGGGCGGCCGCGTGGCGCGCGAAGGTGCGGTCGACGAGGCGGCGCTGGCCCGCCTGCTGAGCGAACCGTACTTCGCGCTGCCGCCACCCAAGACGACAGGCCGCGAGCTCTTCCACCTGGGCGCCGCGCTCGAGGCGGGCTGGCCGGGTGGCGAGCCGCCCCTGCCGACGCTCGTGGCCACGCTCGCGCGCCTGACGGTCCGCAGCCTGGTGGACGCCGTGAACGAGCACCTGCTGCCGAAGGGCGTCGACGAGGTCCTTGTCGCGGGGGGCGGCGCCCGCAACCCCGTGCTGCTCGAGGGGATCGCCGCCGGCCTGCGCGCGCCCGTCAGGGGGTTCGCCGAGCTCGGGTACGACGACAAGGACCGCGAGACGCTCGCCATGGCCGTGATGGGCTACCTCGCGCTGCACGGCGAGCCGAACGTCCTGCCGTCCGCCACCGGCGCCGCCTGGCCCGTGGTGGCTGGCAAGGTCACTCGCCCGTGGCGGGGCCGCTGAGCCGCGCGCCAGGGTGGCGCCCGCTCGGCGCGGGCGTGGACCGGTCGTTGTACCAGGTGAGAAATGTGCGACGCTAGCTGTCGCAGGAACGTGTGAGGATATGTGGCAACCGCGCGGATCGGCCAGTGTTCGGGGGAACCGGCCGAGTCCGCGCGGCCTCTCTTGCGCTGTCGCCGCGGGCCATTAGGCCGCCGCGGCCCTCGCCCGCCAACTCGCTCCGGCGCGACGCGCGCCCGCGAACGCGCCCAGCCGCGAGCGGCGCCCGCGAACGCGCGCCGGCGCGCCGGCCGGATAACCTGGGCGGGTAGCGGCGGGGGTCAGTGGCGCCGCCAGGTTAGGAGCGCGCGCGGGCGCGACCGATGATGACAGTGACCACAAGCGACCGACTGTTCGTGACGATAAGGCCGACGGCCGAGGTGACCATCAAGTCGCGCACCACGCGCGCCACCTTCCTCCGCAAGCTGCGCCTGGCCACGAAGGACGCGCTGCAACGCGCCGGCCTCGAGGCGCGCGCGTTCGTTCGCGGCAACCGCGTCATGGCTGAGGTCGGGCCCGGCGCCGCCCCCGCCGACCCGGCCGCCGTGGCGCCCGTGCTGGCGCGCGTGTTCGGCATCGGGTCGTTCTCGTTCGTCGAGGCCGTCGCCGCCCCCGACCTGGGCGCCATCGTCGAGCTGGGGCTCGCGCTCTACGGCGACAGGGTGAAGGGGCGACGCTACGCGGTGCGCTGCAAGCGCTCCGGCCGGCACCCCTTCGGTTCCCTCGACGTCGAGCGCAAGCTGGGCGCGGCCCTCAACCCCGGCGCCAAGGTCGACCTCACCCACCCCGAGGTGACCGTCGAGGTGGAGGTCGACGAGCGCCAGGCCCTCTTCTTCAGCCAGCGCCACCAGGGGGCCGGCGGGCTGCCGCTCGGGACGGGCGGTCACGCCCTCGCCCTCCTCTCCGGCGGCTACGACTCCGTGGTGGCGGCGTGGTCCCTCATGCGCCGCGGCGTGGAGGTCGACTTCGTGCACTTCCGCCTCGGCGAACTCGAGTCGGAGCGCCTCGCGCTGCGCGTGGCCAAGCGGCTGTGCGACACCTGGGGCGCCGGCTCGCGCCCCGAGGCGCACGTGATCGACCTGCGCCCCGCCATGGCCGAGATGCGCGAACAGCTCGACACCAGGGTGTGGCAGGTGGGACTCAAGCGCCTCATGCTGCGCGCCGCCGACGGCACCGCCGACGCGCTAGAGGCGTACGCGGCCGGCGCCGAACCCGCCCAGGCGAGCGGCGCGGCCGGCGAGGGCCCGCGCGAGCGGGGGCGCCGCGTGTCGCGCCGGCGCGTCGACGCGCTCGTGACCGGCGAGGCCATCGGTCAGGTGTCGTCGCAGACGCTCTCCAACCTCCGCACCATCGACGCCGCCGCCGGCCGACCCGTCCTCAGGCCGCTAATCGCCCACGACAAGCAGCAGATCATCCTCCTCGCGGAGCGGATCGGCACGGCCGAGCTGTCGGCCACCGCAGTGGAGGAGTGCAACATCACCCCGGTGCGGCCGGCGACCTCGAGCCGCGCGGAGCGGTTGCAGCAGCAGGAGGAGGGGATGGACGGTTCGGCCCTCGCCCGCGAACTGGCGCGCGTGGCGCGGGGCGACTCGCGCATCCCGCTACGCGCCATGCGCGAGGGCGAGGGCGTGCTCGCCGGCCCGACCCCGGATGGGGACGAGCTGATCGTGCACGAGCTCCCCGATGGCGCCGTGCTCGTGGATTGCCGCACCGACACGAGCGGCGGTTGGCGGCCCGACTGGCCCGCCGTCACGCCCGCCCCGCCCGACCTGTACGCGGGTCTCGCGGCCGGCGGAGCGGCGCCCCTCGACCGCGACACCACCTACGTGACGTTCTGCGCCCACGGGGTGCGCAGCCGCTACGCGGCCGAGCGCCTGCGCGCGGCCGGGTTGAGGGCCCACAGCTTCGGGAGCGGCGAGGAGGAGCTTCGCCGCTACCTGGCGACGCGCGTCACGGCCTAGCGACTCGCGGCGCGGCGCGTCACGGCCTGGCGCCGCGCGGCATGGCGCGCGTCACGGCCTTGCGCCGCGCGACCCGGCGCGTCACGGCCTGGTGCCTCCCGGCCTAGCGCGCGTCACGGCCCGAGGCGCGCGAGCAGCGCGGCCGCCTCGACCGGCTCGCGCGTGCTCACCTCACAGCGCGTGCCCGCCGGCAGCGCCGCCGCCAGCGCGGCGGTGAGCGGCTCGCCGCAGCGCGCCACCCCGCCCGCCAGGGCCACGGGCAGGGCGAGGCCGATGCGCCCGCTCACGACCCGCGCCAGCCGGGCCAGCTCCGCGCCCGCGGCCGCCAGCACGGCGCGGGCGTCCGCGTCGCCCCGCGCGGCCGCGAGCGCCACCACCCGCGTCAGGCCGGCAACGCGCGCCCTCCCGCCGCCATACACCTCGCGGCGGATGGTGTCCCAGTCGCCGCCACCAAGGGCGGCGGCCAGGCCGCTCGCCAGCGCGCCGCCCGGGTAGGCGCCCAGCTCGTCGCCGCGCCGCAGCACGCGCCTGAGCGCCTCGCGTCCGATCCAGTAGCCGCCGCCCGCGTCGTCGATGAGGTAACCGTGCCCGCCTGCGCGCACGGCCTCGCCGCGCGCCGTGAGGTGGAAGCCGATGCTGCCCGTGCCGGCGTACACGAGCACCCCCTCGCCCGGCGCGAAGGCCGCGAGGTAAGCGATGTGGACGTCGGGCAGGACGGTCACGGCCGCGCGCGGCACGGCCAGGGCGGCGGCGGTGGCCGCGGCCAGCGTCTCCGCGTCGGGCGAGCCCGGCTCCAGGCCCGTCACTCCCGCCGCCACGCGCGCGGGGCGGGCCACCGCCGCGACCTCAGCGAGCAGCGCGGCGAGGCGCTCGAGCGCGGCGCCCCGCTCGCCCGACCGGAGCTGGATGGCGGAGATGGGGCCAGCCGCGCCGCGCGCCAGCTCCACCCCGGCTGCGTCCTGCAGTAGCCAGCGGGTGCTCGAGCCGCCGGCGTCGAGGCCCAGGTAGGCCTTCGCTCCCTCCTGCGGTTGGGGCGGGGCGTCAGTCACGCATGGCCTCGGCGGCGACGGCCTCGAGCAGCTCCGCCTGCTCCCGCGCGGCGGCGTCGGTGAGGAGCAGCCAGACGGCCAGGCGGTCGTCGCCCGCCTCGCCGAACGGTAGCGGCGCCAGCGTGAGCCAGCCTGCGGCCGCCTCGGCGCGGAGCTCCGAGGCCAACGCCACACCCAGCCCGGCACCCGCCAGGACGCCCGCCCGAACCGCGGCCGGGCTCGGCATGGGCGTCTCGTGGACGGAGCCGAGGCCCGCCCGCCGCAGCAGCAACCGCGCGCGCTCACCCACCACGCTGGGGGCGGCGGGCACGAGCCAGCGCGCCCGGCCGAGGGCGGCGAGGTCGGGACCGGCCCCGCCGCGGTGTCTCAGCGCCGCCTCGCCGGGGTGGGCCGCCAGGGCGAGGGCCTCCTCGCCGACGCGCACGGCCCGCAATCCCGGCTCGCCCCCGGCCGGCGCGGCGAGGGTGACGGCGGCCGTGAGTTCACCGCGCCTTAGCGCCGCCAGGAGCGCCCCCGAGTGCGCCTCCACCAACTCCAGCTCCAACTCAGCGCGGGCGCCCGCGGCGCCCGCCAGCCGCGCCACCAGGTGCGGGCTGACGCCCAGGCGCACGCGCGTGCCCACCGCTGCGCCCGGGTCGAGGCGCGCGGCCGCCTCGCCCAGCGCGCGCCGAACGTCGCGCGCCGCGCCGAGCAGCGCCGTGCCGGCCGGCGTCAGGCGCGTGCCCGCCGACGTTCGTTGAGTGAGGGGCGCGCTCGCCAGCTGCTGCAGCGCCGCCAACCGGCGGCTGACGGAAGACTGGCCGACGCCCAGGAGCGCCGCGGCGGCGCTCTCGTTGCCCGCCTCCTCGACGGCCAGGAGGGTGAGGAGCTGTTCGGCGTCCGGCAGGGGCGGCATGAACGTATTATGCCGCGCGCGCATAG
>JACFNR010000016.1:26267-52761 GCA_019454765.1 Trueperaceae bacterium
AGCTGTTCGGCGTCCGGCAGGGGCGGCATGAACGTATTATGCCGCGCGCGCATAGCGCCGGGGCGGCGCGCCATAGCCGCGCCGCGCACCGCGCCGGTGCCGCGCCGCGCACCGCGCGCCCAGGCATTAACCTTGTTGCAGCGGCCGGCGCCGAGAGCGAACCGGTCCCCCTTGGAGGCGGGCGTGCACTTCGAACAGTTCTACGATCCCGACCTCGCCCAGGGCAGCTACCTGGTGGGTTGCCAGGCGGCGGGCGAGGCCGTCGTGGTCGACCCGCGCCGCGACGTGGACGTCTACCTGGCCGCCGCCGCCGCCCAGGGGCTGGTGATCACCGCCGTGACCGACACGCACGTTCACGCCGATTACGTGTCGGGCGCCCGCGAACTGGCCGCCGCCACCGGCGCTCGCCTGTGGCTGTCGGACGAGGGCGGCGAGGAGTGGCGCTACCGCTTCGACCACGTCGGGCTCGGGCACGGCGACGTCATCGAGGTCGGCAACGTGACCCTCGAGGCGTTGCACACGCCGGGTCACACGCCGGAGCACCTCTCCTTCCTCGTCACCGACAGGGCCCGCTCGACCGCCCCGGCGCTCCTGCTGAGCGGCGACTTCGTCTTCGTCGGCGACGTCGGCAGGCCCGACCTGCTCGACGCCGTGGCGGGCGGCAAGGACACGCGCTTCGAGGGCGCGCGGCGCCTGTTCGCCAGCCTGGCGGAGCACCTCCTCGCCCTCCCCGACCACGTGCAGGTCTGGCCCGGGCACGGGGCCGGCAGCGCCTGCGGCAAGTCCCTCGGCAGCGTGGCGAGCAGCTCGGTCGGCTACGAGCGCCTCTCGGCCTGGTGGGCGCCGCACCTGGCCGCCGCCGACGCGCCCGCCTTCGAGCGGGAGCTCCTCGACGGGCAACCGGAGGCGCCGACCTACTTCGGGCGCATGAAGCGCGTCAACCGCGACGGGCCGCCCATCCTCGGCCGACGCGGCGCGCTCGCGCGCTTCACGGGCGCCGAGCTGCGCGGCCGCGTGAACCGCGACGTGGTGCTGATCGACACGCGCCCCGTCGCGGAGCAGTGGGCGGGCTCGGTGCCCGGCGCCCTGGCCGTGCCGGGCGGTGCGTCGTTCGCCACCTACGCTGCCTGGGCCATCGACCCGGAGAGCGACGGGCGCCCGCTCGTCCTCGTGGCCACCGACGCGGAGCACGCTGCAGGCCTGCGTGACCGCCTCGCCAGGGTCGGCATCGACGACGTCGTCGGCTACCTGCCCTCGTTCGAGGGCCTCGACCTCGTCCCGCCGACGCTGGCGACCCCCGCCGACGTGGGCGCGACGGTGGAGACGCTTGACGTGCGGAGCGGCAGCGAGTACCGCGCCGGGCACCTGCCCGGGGCGCGGCACCTCGCGGCGGGGAACGCCCTCGCCCGGGCGCACGAGCTGCCAAGGGGCGGCCGGCTCGTCGTCTACTGCCAGAGCGGTGGTCGCTCCGCCGTCGTGGCGAGCGCGCTCCGGAACCGCGGCTTCGCGAATATCGTGGAGCTAGGCGGTGGGTACGACGGCTGGCTCGCCTACCACGGCGGCCGCGTGGATGTGGAAGGAGCGTAGCGGTCATGACCGATCAGAGCAGCGAGGCACGCCACGGCAAGCGCGGCAACCGATCCGGCGGGTGGTGGCCGGTTGCCCTCATCGTCGTCGGCGTCCTGATACTGGCCGGCAACCTCGGGCTCGGCCTAGGCCCCCTGTGGCGCTTCCTCGGCAACGCGCTGCAGCTCTGGCCGGTCGCGTTGGTGGCCATCGGCCTCGACATGCTCACGCGCGGGCGCTACCGCCTGCTCGTCGCCTCCGTGGCCGTTGGCCTGGTGGTGGTGGTCGCCGCCTACGGCGGGTTCGGGCGCACCGCGGGTCCGCCCGTGACCGTCGAGCAGGCCGTGGCGGGCGCCCGCAGCGCGCGGGTGACGTTGGGCGTCGGCGCCAGCGCCGTGACGCTCGGCGCGGCCCCCAACGCGACGGCCGCCATCTGGGGGACGGTCAGGCCGACGCGCAACGAGCACGTCGAGCAGAAGGCCGCCAAGCGCGGCGACGTGCTCGACTTCTCCCTGCGGAGCCGCACCACGGGCTGGCCGTTCTTCAACGTCTTCGGGGGCGGGAGCGGCGGGAGCTGGAACCTCACCCTCAACGAGGACCTGCCCACCGACCTGGTGATCGACGGCGGCGTCGGGTCCCTGACGCTCGACCTCGAGCGCGCCGACCTGACGGGCCTCGACCTCGACGCCGGCGTGGGCATGATCACCATCACCCTGCCGCGCGCAGGCGGCTTCACGGGCACCGTCGACGGCGGCGTCGGCAGCACCACCATCCTCGTCCCCGCCGACCTGGCCGTGGTCATCGAGGTCGACACGGGCGTCGGCGCCGTCAACGTGGAGGCTGGCTTCGAGAAGAGCGGCAACACCTACAGGAGCCCCGCCGCGCGCACGGCGGGGGCCGACGTCGCCAGGTTGCGGGTCGACGTCGGGGTCGGCAGCCTCACGATCAGGTCGCGGCGGTGACGGGCCTCGACGAGGCCGTCCGTCGCGGCGGCCCGGCGCAGGTCGCCGCCCCACCGCAGCGACCGGGTGCCCTGGGAGCCGTCGGGCGCACCCCGCTCGTGGCGCTGCGCCGCGTCGTGCCCGCCGGCTCGGGGCGCGTGTTCGTCAAGCTCGAGCAGGCCAACCCGACCGGCTCCTACAAGGACCGCATGGCGCTCGCCGTGATCGAGGCGGCCGAGGCCGACGGCCGCCTCGCGCCGGGCACCACCGTCCTCGAGTGCACCGCTGGCAGCACCGGCACGGCCCTGGCGTTCGTGTGCGCCGCCAAGGGCTACCCCCTCAAGATAGTCACGTCCGACGCCTTCGCGGCCGAGAAGCTGCGCAGCATGACGGCGCTGGGCGCCGAACTCGAGCTCCTCGCCAGCGAGGGCGGCAAGGTGACGCCGGACCTCGTGCCGCGCATGATCGCGCGCGCCGAGGAGCTGTCGCGCCTACCCGGCTACTTCTGGAGCGACCAGTTCCATAACCCCGACGCCCTCGCCGGCTACGAGGAGCTTGGAGCCGAGGTCCTCGCGCAGACGGGCGGGCGGGTCGACGCCTTCTGCGCCGCCGTCGGCACGGCCGGCATGCTCATGGGGGCCGCGCGCGCCCTGCGGCGCGGCGCGCCGGGCTGCAAGGTCGTGGTGCTCGAGCCGGCCTCGTCGCCCATCATCAGCGAGGGTCGCGCCGGCCGCCACGGCGTTGAGGGCATCTCGGTGGGCATCGTGCCGCCGCTCCTCGACCAGGGCCTCTACGACGAGGTCCGCACGGTGGACGTGGGCGAGGCGCGGTCCATGACGCGCGCGTTGGCGCGCGACGAGGGGCTCCTCGTGGGGCTGTCGACCGGGTTGAACGTCGTGGCAGCCACCCGGCTGGCTCGCGAGCTCGGGGAGGGTAGCGTGGTGGTGACCGTCGCCGTCGACACGGGACTCAAGTACCTGAGCGGCGACCTGTTCGGCGCGTGAACTTGGCGCGCGGCGCCGCGGTCGGCGGGGCGCCGGCGCCCCGGCCGGCCGGCGGGAGGAGAGTCGCATGGAGTACCGGGTCGTAGGCCGCACCGGCGTCAGGGTCTCGAGCCTCTGCCTCGGCACCATGACGTTCGGGGGCGAGGCGAGCGAGGCCGAGTCGGCGCGCATCTTCGAGGCGAGCGTTGCCGCGGGCGTCAACTTCGTCGACACCGCCGACGTGTACGCGGGCGGGCGCAGCGAGGAGATCGTCGGTCGCCTCCTGGCGGGGCGCCGCGACGAGTTCGTGCTGGTGAGCAAGGTGTTCGGCCGCAAGTACCCGCCGCCAAACGCCGGCGGTTCGTCGCGGCGCCACATCGTGCGCGCCGTCGAGGACTCCCTCAGGCGCCTGGGCACCGACCGCCTCGACTTCTACCTCCTGCACCAGTTCGACGCGGACGTGCCGCTCGAGGAGACCCTCGGAGCCCTCGACGACCTCGTGCGACGCGGGCTCGTGCTGTACGTGGGGGCCAGCAACTTCGCCGCCTGGCAGTACATGAAGGCGCTCGGCATCAGCGAGCGGGACGGGCTCGAGCGGTTCGCCGTCATCCAGCCCATGTACAACCTCGTCAAGCGCCAGGCCGAGGTGGAGATCCTCCCCATGGCGCTCGCCGAGCGCCTCGGCGTCATGACCTTCAGCCCGCTCGGGGCGGGCCTCCTCACCGGCCGTTACGCGGGAGAGGACCCGCGCGGGCGCCTCGTCGAGAACGAGCGCTACCAGCGGCGCTACGGCCTGCAGAGCTACGTGGCCACCGCGAAGCGCTTCGTGGAGTACGCGCACGAGGCGGGCGTCGACCCGGTCACCCTGGCCGTGGCGTGGTGCACCTCGCACCCGGCCGTCACCGCCGCCATCGTGGGCGCGCGCACGGCGGCGCAGGTGGCGCCCGCCCTGGCGGCGGCCGAGTTCGTGCTGACACCGGGCATGCGCGCCGAGGTGACCGCCCTCAGCCCGGAGGTGCCCCTGGCGCACGACCGCCGCGAGGAGGCGTGAAGGTCGCCGCTCGCTAACCGGCGGCGGGTCGGGGCAGCGCGTAGCGCGCCTGCACCATCGCCCCACCGTAGGACCCGGAGGCGAGCAGCGTCATGGGCGGCGTCGCGATGAGGCGCGGCAGGAGCGGCGCGCCGGCCCCCAGCGCGACCGGCGCGTACGTCACCAGTATCTCGTCGAGGAGGCCCGCGTCGTGGAACTGCCCCGCGAGCTCGCCGCCCCCGACGATCCACACGTCCTTCCCGCCCGCCGCCGTCACCATGGCAGCGTGGACCGGCGCCACCGCGCCACGCGCGAAGCGCACGTCGGCGCCGGTCGGGACCGGCAGCTCGCGCGTCGTGAACACCCACGCCGGTTGCGAGTACGGCCACGACATGGGCTTGGGCGCGCCAGGCAGGACGTGCCGCTCGAGGATCCACATGTAGGTGCTCGAGCCCATGGCGAGGGCGCCCACCTCCGCGATGAACTCGGGGTAGTCGCCGCCCGGGAGGGCATCGAACTGCATGAGCCAGTCGAGGTCCTCGTGGGGGGCGGCGATGTAGCCGTCCAGGCTGCTGGCGACGTAGTAGACGGTTCTCATCTCGCGCCTCCTCGGTTCACGCCTGCGGCTCCTCGGTGCGCACCGGTCGGTCCCCGGTCGGCGCCGCCAGGCGCGCCATGAACTCCGCGCGGGTGGCGGCGGTGGCGACCACCGTCACCTTGTCGTTGGCGCTCAGGCGGGTGGAGCCGCTCGGCACGGTCGTCTCGGCGCCGTGCCTGAGGCTGGCGATGAGCACGCCCTCGGGGAGCGCCAGGTCGCGCAGCTCGTGGCCCACCAGCGGGCTGCCCGCTGGCACCTCCGCCATGAACATCACGTCGTCACCGCCCGAGAGCGGCACAGCCTCGCCCGTCCCCAACCGTGCGAGGAACTCGCTGTCCATCACGTCCGGGTCGAGGCTCACGGCGCGCTGCCGCAGGAGCCGCAGCACGGTGGCGAGGTACTCGCCCTGGTGCACGGGGCTGTCGCCCGGGCCCGGCAGCGCGAACTCGTGCAGTGTAGGGTACTTCCGGCCGCGGCTCAGGCGCTCCTGCACCATGAAGCTCAGCGCCACGGCCAGCATGGTGGGCAGGATGAGCTGGTAACCGCCGGTCATCTCCGCCACCATGATCAGCGTGGCCAGCGGCACCCGCGCCGCGCCCGCGAACACGGCCGCCATGCCGACCACCGCGAACGCCTCCGGCGCGGGCGTGAACGACTCGAACCGCCCCAGGTGCGCGGCCAGCGACCCACCCAGCATGACGCCAACGTAGAGGCTCGGCGCGAACGTGCCGCCGGAGCCGCCCGAGGCGATGGTGAACGCCATGGTGACGAACTTCCCGAACGCCAGGGCGAGCATCAGCCAGGCGCCGAGGCTGCCGTCGATGGCGAGCTGCATGTAGCCGTAGCCGCTGCCGAGGAGCTGCGGGAACACCATGCCGATCAGCCCCATGAACAGCCCGCCCACCGCCGGCTTGATGTGGTCCGGCACGCGCCAGCGCGCGAACGCGTCGCGCACGGCGTAGTAGACGAGGGGCACCAGCGTGCCCATCACGCCGGCGGCCACGCCCAGGAGGGCGTACCAGGGCAGCTCCCTGAAGCCCGTGAAGGCGGCCGGCGCGGCCAGGTGGAAGAGGGGGGTGAAGCCCGTGAAGCTGCCGCTGATGGCGTAGGCGGTGGCGGCGCTGATGAACGTGAAGACGAGCGCGGCGCTCTCGAACGCCAGGCCGCTATAGAGCACCTCGACGGCGAAGATGGCCGTGCCCAACGGACTGCGGAAGATGGCGGACAGGCCGGCGGCCATGCCCGCCAGCATGAGTGTGCGGCGTTCGTCGTCGGGCAACCTGAGCCAGGTGGCCGTGATGGCGCCGAACCCGGACGCGATCTGCGCCGTCGGCCCCTCCCGCCCCGCCGACCCGCCCGAGCCGATGGTGAGGGCGCTCGCGATGGTCTTGAGGATCGGGATGCGCGTGCGCACGTAGCCGCCCAGGTGGTGGAACGAGCGGATGGCGGCGTCCGTGCCGTGCCCCTCCGCCTCCGGCGCCAGGGTGAAGATCAAGACCCCCACGATCAGGCCGCCCAACGTGGTCGACACGGGGATGAGCCAGTTGAGCCCGGTCGCGACGGGACCAGCCGCCATGCCCGTCGCCTCCTCGGTGGTGAGGACCGGCACGTGCGCGATGCCCGTCACGAACCACTGGCTGACGACCTCCACCATCCACAGGAACAGGTGGGCCCCGCCCGCGCCGACGACTCCCACGACGATGCTCATGAGCACCAACCTCGTCGTCTTGTCAAGCCGTAGTAGCCAGGGCATGGTCGTCTCGCGGTCCGGCCGGGTGGGATCAGGCGCCGGCGAACCCGAGTGCCGATGGTAAGGCGCGGGGCCGCGCGCGGGGTCGGAGATGGGTCACACGCGCCGCGGGGTCAGACGGTGACTCCGCTCGAGCCTGGGTGGGGCGCCAGGCGCGCTCGTGTGTCGTGTGAGTGCACTTCACGGCGGGATGGTGTACTCTGTTGGCGTTCCCGGAAAGCTGAATCAGTTTTCTTGTAACTCGGGCCACGCGGCTCGGAAATCCAAACGCTAAACACGGTTTTAGCAGTCAGGCAAGACATCATGGCAACAGGCAAAGTCAAGTGGTTCAACGGCGAGAAGGGCTTCGGCTTCATCGAGCAGGACGACGGCGGCAAGGACGTCTTCGTTCACTTCTCCGCCATCCAGGGCGAAGGCTTCCGTAACCTCAACGAGGGCGACGAGGTGGAGTACCGCGTCGAGCAGGGCCAGAAGGGCCTGCAGGCCGCCAACGTGACCGTCACGAAGGCCGCCGGCCGCTACTAACCCCCTAACCTCGGCAAGGCGGGCGGCGCCTGGACTAGTCCAGGCGCCGCCTTCGTGTTCCCAGGCGCCGTGAGGCGCCCGAGTGTGAGAATCCCCGTCTGGTCGGGCCGCACGACCTGCCCTAGAATGCCGGCAGTTCGAGAACGTGACGCGCCGCTCGGCATGGGAGGCTCGACGATGGGGACGGATCGTGCAGGCTCTGGTGCGGGGGTTCGCCCGCGACGCGTGACCGCCGCCGCTGCGGTGGTAGCGCTCCTCTTGGTGCTCGGCCCGGCCCGGGCGTGGGCCCAGGACGGCTCTTGGGGCGGCGCCGGTCTGGCGTTGCCGGCCGCCGCAGACCGGGCCGCGGACGCCGCGCTCGTTCCCTCGGGGGCGCCGGTGCGCCAAGGGAGCGGGGCCGATCTAGCTGCGGCGCAGGCGGCCGCTCTGGCGCGAGCCGACTCCCTGCCGCCCGAGTCCTGGGAGGTCGGTGCGCTGGCGGAAGCGCTGGGACCCGACCCCGTCACCGCGTTCGAGTTCGTGCGGGACCGCCTGGCCTTCGACCCCTACCCTGGCGTTCTGCGAGGGCCCGACGGGGCCTTGGCCGCGCGCGCCGGCAACTCCTGGGACCGCGCCCTGCTGCTGCGGGCGCTCCTCGACCGGCACGAGCAGACCACCAGGCTCGCCACGGGGGAGTTGAGCGACGAGTCCGTTACCGAGCTGTTGGCCGCCGCCGCGCACGGCGCGCCGCGGCCCTTCAGTGAGCCCGGCGCGGCGGCCGGCAACGTGATGGACGCCACTCCGCTAGGCACGCGCGCCCGGCGCGACCACGCCCTCATCACGGCGGCGCTGGCCGAGGCGGGTGTCTTGGACGCGCTCGGGGCGCCCGCGGGCGACGTGGTGCGCTCGGCCGTGCCCGACCCGCGCGTGGCCGTCCGCCTGCACGCCTGGGTCCAGGTCGAGCAGCCCGACGGCAGTTGGCTCGACCTCGATCCCTCACTGCCGGGCTCGGTGCTGGGAACGGCGCTGGCGAGCGCCACCACCACCCTGGCCGAGGTGCCGCCCGAGGCGCTCCACCAGGTGGTGGTGCGGGTCCTGGTCGAGACGCTCGAGGACGGCGAGCTGAACGAGGAGGCGTCGCTCGAGGCGACCCTGTCCGCCGTCGACGCCGCACGCGGCGAGGTGTGGCTCTACTTCCAGCCCGAGGCCGCCGGTGGCGGCGGAGGCGGCGTGGGCGCCCTCGGCGCGGCCGTGACGGGCGCGTTGGGCGAGGGCGGCTGGCAGCCGGTGCTCCTCGTGAACGGCGCACCGACCGTCGGCGCGAGCTTCACCCTGAAGGCGAGCGGCGGTGGCGGCGGGCTCTTCGGCGGGTTCGGCGGTTTCGGTGGCGGCGGCAGCGAGGGACCGCAACTCGCGCGCTTGCGCCTGGAGCTCGTGGCTGAGGCGCCGGACGGCTCCGAGCGCGCCGCGAGCCGCGTGCTGCTCGACCGGGTGGACCCTGCGGCCCGGGCGGCGGGCGCGGTCTCGGCGAGCGACCTGGCCGAGCTGCCGGAATCCGGCACGCCGCCGGCGTTGGCGTCGTTCCACCACGTGCTCGTCTCGACCGGCGGCATGAACCCGCGGGAGCAGGCGGTAGCCAGCGCGTACGCGCTCGGCTTCGCCGGCAACGACCTGCAGGAGGAGGGCGCGGCCTCCGCCTACCCGGTGCAGGACGTGCTGTTCCCACTCGCCGTGGCCGACCAGCAGCTGGTGCTGGCCTCCGAACGCGTTGTCGTTGACGGCATGGCCTCGGCCGGCGTGCGCGCCTACGTGGGCGGCGCCCGGGCGTACGTGGTCTCGCTGACGCCCTACGCGGGCGTGGAGGGCGGCACCGCCTCGATCATCGACCTGGCGCTGGACGACGTGTCGTTGATCGGTGCCGCCGACCCGGCGGCCGAGGCGCGGCAGCGCCTCTGGTACGGCGTGCTGCAGGGCGCGCTTGAGACGCAGATGACGTTGGCGCGCTCGCTGGCCGTCGACCCCACCACCGCCCGCGTCGACAGCGTCAGCCTCCGCATGGGCGAACCGCTCACGGTGCTGCGGCCGGGAGACGCCGCCACAGTTCCCGCAGCGGCCGCCGAGCTGAAGGCCGCCTTGGCGGCCGGCGCCGTGGTCGTCAGCGTCGGACAGCCGGGCGCCGAGGGCGCCTTCTGGGCCGTCGACCCCGCCACTGGGGCCGCGAGCTCCGTCATCGAGCCGGGCCTACGCATCGGCTTCATCGGCGGTGGCAACTACGTCAACTCGGCCACCAGCGGCATCCGCTACATCATCGACCCCAACACCCTCAACACCATCGGTTACGAGGTCAACGGGAAGACCTACCTCTTCGGCCGCACGCCCGCCAGCAGGTGCTCTGGCGGCCAGGAGTACGTGACCATCCTCGGTTGCGTGTCGATACCCGGGTCGTTGACCGTGGGGCAGTTGGCGCTGGTCGTCACGGCCGTGACGGCGTGGGCGACCGTGGCCATCGAGGTGATCTACTACTTGTGGTAGGTGGGGTGGCGGGCGACCGGTGTACCAATCGGTCGCCCGCACTACCCCCCTCGAGGCGGCCGGGGCGCCGGAGTCGACGTCCGACGTCTTGCCACTGTTCAGAACACCTGATATCCTGCACACCAGTCGAGAAGCCGGACGAGGAGCGAGCCTCCTCCCGTGGAGGAACCAGGCGTGGAGCCGATTCAACGCGCGAACGTGCCGCAGGCCATCGCGGAGCGCATCATCGAGCTGATCACCAAGGGCGAGCTGAGGCAGGGCGACCAGTTGCCGCCCCAGCGCGAACTCGCGAAGCAGCTCGGGGTGGGCGTCTCGTCGGTTCGCGAATCGCTCCAGTCGTTGACCGCGCTGGGCCTGATCAACATGCAGCCCGGCAAGGGGACCTTCGTGAGCGAATCTTTCGATGGGCTGGCCGGGCGCCACGCGGCCGTCGCTCCGCTGGCCGCCGCCCAGGAGACGCGCGACCTGCTCGAGGCGCGACTTCACCTCGACACCGCTGTGGCCGAGATGGCCTGCCGCCGCGGGACGGCCGAGGACCTGGCTGCCCTGCGACGAGCGTACGAACGGATGAGCGACGCCACCGAGCGCGCCGACATGACGGCGCTCGAGGAGGCCGATCTTGCTTTCCACCTCCAGATCGCCGAGGCCGCGCACAACGCGGTGATGACCCACATCATCCGCACGGTCGTCGGGCTCATCAGCAACCAGATCCACCGGACGCCATTCACGAGCGACGTGCTCGCGCAGCACCGCGCGGTCCTGGAGGCGGTAGAGGCGCGCGACGTAGAGCGGGCACGGGCAGCGGTACGGCGCGTGATCGGCAACTCCCTGGCCCAGCTCGCGCTGGACGAGCCCGACGCGTGAAGCGACGCACTGGAGGCAAGCGATGATGTACTACTTCGGGTACTGCACCTT
Organism: Trueperaceae bacterium; assembly: GCA_019454765.1. Classification (NCBI taxonomy): domain Bacteria; kingdom Thermotogati; phylum Deinococcota; class Deinococci; order Trueperales; family Trueperaceae; species Trueperaceae bacterium. The sequence goes on from JACFNR010000016.1 coordinate 37,087, forward strand.
CTTGAACGAGCCGGAGCTGAGGCATTACCTGCCGCGCGCCGAAGCCGTGACGAAGGGGTACGCGGCTAACAGCAAGGTCGAGTTCCGCGGCCAGGTGACCCGCACCGACCGTGGCTGGTGCCACATCAACAACGGCCCTGAAGCGAAAGGCGCCCGCGCCTACGGCGTGGTCTTCGCTCACCCCGCCGCCGACTTCGAGGTCGACTTCGCGGGCTTCGAGCGCTACTTCCTCACCGTTTACGGCGAGGACGGCAAGACCTACGACTGCTGGACCCTCCGGCTCACGGAGCCCAAGGATCACGTGCGGCCCCCGAACTTCTACTGGCACCACATCCCGGCCGGCCTGGAGGCGTGGGAGTTCCCGACGGAGGTGAAGGAGGCCGTGTTGGCCGAGTACGAAGCGGCCAGGCCGTGCGTGGACCCTGACCAGGCGCCGAACTGACCCGGCGTAGTTCGACACCCAAGGCACCGACGGTGGCACGGGGAGCCCCGGATGCGAAGAAGGAGTACAGGATGGCAACCTCGTCAGATCGCAACAGGTTCAACCTCCCACTCGTGAAGGTCCTGCTGGCTCTACTCGTGCCGCTGGCCTTCGTGGCCGGCGCGCAGGCCACGCCCAAGCCGGGCGGTCAGCTGAAGGTGGGCTGGAACTACTCCGGCGGGACGCTCGACCCGCACAAGGGCATCGTGCACGGCCCCGACTACTGGATCATCAAGCTCGTATACGACACGCTCGTCGACCTCGACGCCGATCTGAACGTGGTCCCCGAGCTGGCCAACTCCTGGGAGATCAGCGACGACGGCCTCACCTACACGTTTCACCTGGTAGAGGGCGTCAGGTTCCACAACGGACGCGAACTCACGTCGGCGGACGTGCGGTACTCCTTCGAGCGGCTCCTCGACCCCGAGACAGGTGCTTCCAGGCGCGCCAACTACACCGACATCGAAAGCATCGCCACGCCCGACGACCACACCGTCGTCCTGAACCTCGCTCGCCCCAACGCCGTGATGCTCACCCAGCTGACGCAAGCGGCCGCCAGCATCGTGGCCCACGAGGGCGTGGAGGAGCACGGCGACCTGAGCGCGAACGAGGCCGGTTCCGGGCCGTTCATCCTCCGCGGCGTGCAGGCCGACAACAGCATCCTCATCGAGAAGAACCCCGACTACTTCGTGGCCGGGCTACCGTACTTGGACAGCATCGTCTTCACCACCGTGCCGGACAACCAGGCGCGGAACACCGCCGTGCGCACCGGCGACCTCGACCTCATCACGCACGTGACCGACAACTACATCAGCCTTCTGCGCCAGGACCCGAGTGTCGTGATCCCCGAGGGCGACGGCGCTTCGGGCCAATGGTTCTCGTTCATCATGAACGTCCGCCAGGCGCCCTTCAACGACGTCAAGGTGCGCCAGGCGATCGCGCAGGCGCTCGACCGGGAGCTCCTCACGCGCGTGAGCCTCGACGGCGAAGGGTTCCCGCTGCTGGGCGCCTCGTTGGCCGAGTGGCACTGGGCGGCGCTCTCCCCAGTGTTCAGTGGTAGCGACATGCAGGCCGCCAAGCGCCTCATGGCCGAGTCGAGCTACCCCAACGGTTTCGCGTTCACGCTGCGCGTCTGGTCGCCGCAACAGTTCGCGGTTCGCGCCGCGCAGATCATCCAGGCGGCCCTCTCCGAACTCAAGATCGACGTGACCATCGACCAGCAGGGCGACTGGGCCACCTACTGGGGCGCCGTCACGGGCGGCACCTACGACGCCACCCTCCAGGGCTTCGGTGGCAACATCGACCCGCACGACTACCTGTTCGAGGCGTTCCGCGAGGGCGGCGGCAGGAACGTGATGGGCTACGTCAACCCCCGCATAGACCAGCTCCTCGCCGACGGGCTGCGTGTGACGGACCGCGCCGAGCGCAAGGCCATCTACGACGAGCTGCAGACCATCCTGGTGGAGGACTCGCCGCAGGTGTTCATCTGGAACCAGAAGCAGTCGGAGGCGCACCAGGCCTATGTGAAGGGCTTCTACCACCACATGACCCTCGACCTCTCGGCCCTCACCACCACCTGGCTGGACAAGTAACCGGTCTGGGGCGGCGCGGTCCATGAGCTTCGTCCTGCGCCGCCTCATGCTCACCCTGCCGGTGCTCCTCGGGATCACCGTCGCGGTGTTCCTCATCATGAAGCTGATCCCTGGCGACGCCATGATGGCGCGCCTCGGGACCGATGCCACCCCCGAGCTCATCCAGCGCTTCCGCGATCAGCACGGCCTTGACCGGCCGACCTTCGTGCAGCTGGTCGAGTGGATCGGCAAGGTGGCCACGCTCGACTTCGGCGTGTCGATGGTCACCGGTCGCGGCGTCCTCGAGACGATCGGCCAGCGGTTGCCGGCCACCCTCGAGCTCACGCTCGCGGCCACCCTGCTGGCGTTAGGGATCGGCATACCTCTCGGCGTGGCGGCGGCGGCCAGCCGCGGCCGCTGGGCCGACTTCCTCGTGAGGCTCGGTTCCATCCTCGGGCTATCCATCCCCAACTTCTGGTTGGCGCTGCTACTCACGCTCTGGTTCGCGCTGCGGCTCAGGTGGCTGCCGGCCACCGGCTACGCTTCGCTCTTCGGGCACCCGCTCGAGCACCTCAGGTACGTGGCGCTGCCGGCCTTCACGCTCGCCGTTGGCATGGCGGCCGTGGTGGCGCGCTACGTGCGCTCGTCCCTGCTCGACGTGCTGGGACTCGACTACATAAGGACCGCCACCGGCAAGGGCTTGAGCAGCCGCGTGGTGCTCATCCACCACGCCTTGCGCAACGCGCTCCTGCCAGTGACCACCGTGGTGGGGATACAGATGGGCGCGCTCATCGGCGGGACCGTCATCATCGAGGACATCTTCGCCTGGCCCGGCATGGGCCGCTACGCGCTCCAGGCCATCTACGAACGCGACTACCCCGTCATCCAGACCATCGTGCTGGTGGTGGCATGCTTCTACGTCGTCATCAACCTCCTCGTCGACCTCGCCTACGCGTGGCTCGACCCGAAGATAAGGTTCGACTAGATGGCGATTGGCACCGGCTCCCGCCGCCCCTCCGCCGTAGCCCGGGCACTGCGCGACCCGGCGGCGCTGGTGGGCGGAGCTGTGGTGTTCCTCGTGCTCGTTCTGGCTGTCTTCGCCGAGGTGATAGCCCCCTACGGCTTCAATCAGATGGACTTCTCGGCCACCCTGCAGGGGCCCAGCGCGCAGCACTGGTTCGGCACCGACGAGCTGGGCCGCGACCTGCTGAGCCGCCTGATCCACGGGGCGCGCGCCTCCGTGACCGTGGGGGTGGGTTCCGCGCTCTTAGCCTGCCTGCTGGGTGTGACCGTTGGCCTCGTGGCCGCCCTGCGCGGCGGCCGCACCGACACCACGCTCATGCGGCTGATGGACGTGCTGTTCGCGTTCCCCGCCATCCTCTTAGCCCTCACGCTCGTGATCATCCTCGGCACCAACATCCGCAACATCGTGCTGGCGCTGGGGATCATCTACCTCCCGCAGTTCGCGCGGGTCACCCGCGCCGCGGCGCTGGCCATCAAGAACGAGCAGTTCGTCGAGGCCGCCGTGGCCCTCGGGAACGGCGGCGGCAAGGTGGCGCTCAAGCACGTGCTGCCCAACATCCTCTCGCCCATCCTCGTCCAGCTGACCGTCACCGTGGCCTACGCCATGCTCGCCGAGGCCGGCCTCAGCTTCGTGGGCCTCGGCATCCAACCACCCAACCCCTCGTGGGGCGCCATGCTCAACTCCGGCAAGACCTACCTGGAGCAACACCCTCACCTCACGATCTTCCCCGGCGGCTTCATCATGCTGGCGGTGTTCGGGTTCAACTTCTTAGGAGACGGGCTTAGGGACCTGCTCGACCCGCGGCAGCGGCCTAGAGGGTGAGCGCGCGCCACCGGCGTTGACGCCCCGAGCGGGCTCGGCATAAGCTACTTGACGCTGGCAGCAAGGTTCGGGTTCGCGCCGGCAGCGGTTCATGGGCGGTTAGCTCAGCGGGAGAGCACTCGCTTCACACGCGAGGGGTCACTGGTTCAATCCCAGTACCGCCCACCACAAGAAGCGAAGTCTAAGAGGGTGGAGGCTCCCGCGGACGGCGACGGCCCGTGGGGTGGTGGCGTGATCGCGGAGCTGCGGATCGCAGGCCACGAATCTACGAGATACTCGTCGCGAATCTACGAGATGAGAGCCGCGAATCTACGAACTCGTGACCGGATGCACGTTCAGGACGCGCCTTCGTCCGCTATCATGAACCTATGCGAGGGTCGGTTCCAGCAACGGGGTTCGTCCGGAGGAACGCACTACCGACGTTAGCCGAGACGCTGGCCGATACGCCGATCACGGTCATCCAGGGTGCCCGCCAAGTCGGGAAGAGCACGCTTGCGGCGGAACTGGTCGAGCAGCGCGGAGGGGTGCTCGTAAGCCTCGACGACGCCGTGGCGCTCGACGCGGCTCGAAGCGATCCAGATGGTTTCCTGGATCTAGCCAACGGAGCCCTGTTGGGGATCGACGAGATCCAGCGAGCGCCGGAACTGGTGCGCGCCCTCAAGGCGGCCGTGGATTCTGATCGCCGGCCAGGTCGGTTCCTCATCACTGGCTCCGCCGATCTGCTCGATGTACCGGGCGTCAGCGACAGCCTAGCTGGACGAGCGGAAACCGTGCCCCTGTTCGGTTTCAGTCAAGGAGAGATCGCCGGCGTGGTCGATGATTTCGTCGGCAATGTGATCTATGGCGGTGACGAGTGGATCGGTAGTCGCACCTCAGAACTCGAGCGCGAAGAGTACTTGACCATCTTGTGCGCCGGTGGTTATCCGGAGGCTCTGAGGCGTCATGAACGCGCACGCGAGCGCTGGTTCGAGAACTACCTGACCAGGCTCTTGCGGCGTGACGCCGCGGAAGTGAGCCGGCTCCAACACATCGACCGCTTGGGTGTCTTGATCCGACTCATAGCCGCCAACAACGCAGGTGAACTCGTGCAGGCCCACCTGGCGCGTGACGCCGGGGTGCCCGAGACCTCACTGGCCCCATACTTGAAGCTCCTCGAGAGCCTCTTCTTGATCCATAGGCTGCCGTCGTGGAACGCCAGCCTGACGAAGAGGGTCATCGCACGGCCGAAGCTGGCACTCCTCGATTCCGGTTTGTGTGCTCACCTGATCGGGCAGACGCCGGAATCGCTGTCCGCGCCTTCCGGCCTGAAGTACGTGGGCGGACTGCTGGAGGGGTTCGTCGGCGCCGAGCTGCGTAAGCAGCGAACCTGGTCCAGTAGCCGCTTCGGCCTGCATCACTTCAGGGACCGCGACGGGGGCGAGGTAGACCTCATCATCGAGGCTGCTAACGGTGACCTGATCGCGGTGGAGGTGAAGGCGGCCAAGAGCGTCCACAAGGGAGATTTCAGAGGCCTGGAGCGGGTCCGCGACCGGTCCGGGCCGACCTTCAAGGCCGGGATCGTGCTCCACGTGGGCCGAAGAGCGCATTCCTTCGGTGACCGCCTTTGGTCCATGCCTCTGGATGCCATCTGGGGAGCCAGAGGAGGATAGGCCCTGGCATCATCGGGTCGTAGCGCTCGGACCCCTGACCGCCGCCAACCCGGTCGTGGCGGTGCGATGCCTCAGACGCCCAAGAGGTGCCGCAGCACCGTGACGACGCCATGTTCGTCGTTCGAAGGCGCGAGGTAAGCGGCGCGCTCACGCACCTGAGGATGCGCGTTGGCCATGGCGAACGACCACCGCGCGGCGTCCAGCATCTCGAGGTCGTTGAGGTAGTCGGCGAACACGGCCGTGCGCTCCGGCGGCACGCCCAGCGCGGCCTGTAGCGCTCGCACGGCCTGCCCCTTGTTCACGTCGCGGGCCATTATGTCTATCCAGTTCGCGCCGGACACGACCAGCTGGTACCCCTCCGCCAGAGGCGCGAAGGTGGTGCGCGCCAGGGGTTCGGCCGGGCCGAAGACGTAGATGGCCAGCTTGAGCGCCTCGTCGTCCACGCGCGTCAGGTCGTCGACGACCTCGAGGCGCGCGTAGTACTTATGCGCTTCGTTCACGAAGAACGCGTCGCGCCGTTCGACGTAGGCGCTCTCCACCCCGCAGAGCACGAGGCCGAGGTCGGCTTCGGTCCGGCGCGTGGCGGCCACCACGCGTCCCACGAGGCGTGCGTCGACGGTGGTCTTGGAGACCACCTCGCCCCCGTGCACCACGAGGTTGCCGTTCTCCGCCACGTAGGCGATGTCGCCGGGTGCGTCAGCGAAGGAGCGCACCAGGGTGGCGTACTGGCGTCCGCTGGCCGGGACGAAGGTGGCGGCGCGTTCCCGCAGGACCTCGAGTAGCGGCCAGAAGGACGCCGGTATCTGGTCGTCGCTCGTGAGGAGGGTGCCGTCCATGTCGCAGACCACCAGGCCCACGTCGTGGGGGCCGGGTGGGATTTCGGTCCAGGGTAGGGGCATGAGGGACCAGGTTAGCCCGCCACCTGCACCATGCGTGGGGGAGTGTTGCGGTTGGGTGAGCCCGCGCGCGGCACGGCCAGCTGCGGTCGTGACCTCAGAAGCTTGTGCGAGCCGCGCACCGGTGCTGCATAACGAAGTTGTTCATAGGGTGTGCGACTGCGACGTGTCTACAATACGCGCAGCGTTAGCTGCAGTCAGAGCCGGTAGCGACCGGCAGGAGGTGCGTCCATGGACGCCCGTCGTTGTGATCTCGGGAGCATCAGGCAGCAAGGCCGGCGAGCGCGGAGGCCGTATCGGCGGGCCTGCACCAGGACCCTCAGGACCATGAGATCCTTCGTGGTCGCGGTTGGCGCGCTTCTGCTTTGCGTCGGCCAACCGGGGGCGACCGCCTGGGCGCAGGCGACAGAAGACCCGGTTCGTACGCTGTTCCGGTTGCCGGACGCGGCCGATCGGCCTGCGCACGCCGCTACCCAGCTCCCAGACGGCCTGCCGCCGGCCGTGGACGAGCCGGATCTGGCCGCCATGCGGGGCGCACAGTTGAACCTGCTAGATGAGCTGCCGCCTGAAGCGTGGGAGCGGGACGCCCTAGCCGAGTCCATCGGGCCGGAGCCTGCCTCAGCTTTCGAGTTCGTGCGGGACCACATCGCTTTCGACCCATATAGCGGTGTTCTGCGCGGTGTCCAAGGAGCCCTAGCGGCACGAGCTGCCAACAGTTGGGACCGCGCGCTGCTGTTACGCGCCCTGCTCGACCATCACGGCCACGTCACGCGCCTGGCGTTCGGCGACCTCGACGACGCGGCGATCGATAAGTTGCTGGCCGCGGCTGTTGATGGCGCCGTGTCGGCTTTGGACCCGCCGGACCTCACCACCAAAGTAACCACCTTCGACCTGCAGGCCCTGGCGGATCGTGCGCGGCGGGATCACGCGTTGTTGACGCAGGCGCTCGATGCGGCGGACATGCTCGACGTGCTCGGGCGCACGGACGAACCGGGAGCGCGGCGTGCTGAGGCTGTCGTTCCTGACTTGCGAGCCGCCGTACGTTCCCACGCCTGGGTTCAGGTCGAGCAGGGGGATGGTAGCTGGCTCGATCTCGATACGTCGTTGCCTGGCGCGGTGCCCGGTGCTGTGCTGACCGCGGCCGCCGGCTCCACCGATGAGGTCCCGGAGGACGCGCAACACAGCGTGGTGGTGAGGGTTCTGGTGGAGACGCTCGCCGATGGTGAGCTCGAAGAGTCGGTCTCTCTAGAGGTACCTTTCACGACGATCGATGCCGCGGGTAGCGAGCTGTGGCTGCTCTTCCGCCCCGAGGAGGCCAGCGGAGGCGTCGGGCTGTTCGGTAGCAGCGGCGGGAAGAACTGGCAGCCGGTGTTCCTGGTAGACGAGGAAGCTCTAGCGGGGACGCCGTTCCCGCTCAGCAGTAGCGGCGGCGGAGGTGGCTTCGGCGGCCTCCTCGGTGGCGGTGGCGGCGGAGGTGCGCAGGTGACGCGCGTCACGCTCCAACTGGTCGCTAGGTCTCCGGACGGCACTGAGCGAACGGCCGAACGCACCCTCCTGGACCGGGTGGATCCGAGGGAACGTCAGGCCGGGGAGGTAAGCGCCGGCTCATTGACAGCGCTGCCCTCCAGCGGCCCGCCGCCAGAGTTGGGAGCGCTCCACAACATCGTCTTCTCCAACGGTGGCATGAGTCCGCGGGAACAGATCCGGTCGAGGATGGCGGCGATCTACTACGTGAACGAGTTCTTGCGCGCCAAGGAGACGGAGGAGACGCCATCCGAACAACCCCTGCTGCGTGCGCTGGCTGTGGTCGATAACGAACTTGTGCTGGCTTCGGAAAGGGTTGCCGTTGCCGGGTTGTCAGGCCCAGGGATGAGAGCCTTCGTCGGTGGCGCTCGGTCCTTCCTCGTGTCATTCGGCGCCACCCCTGAGCTCGAAGGCGGAGTTGACTCAACCATCGACTTGGCGCTCGACGGAGTAGCTTTGGTGGGGTCCGACGCCTCGGCCGAGGCGCAGGCGAGGCTGTGGTACGGGGTGCTGGAGACGGCCCTCGAGACGCAGGCTATGCAGAGGCGGTGGCGAGGTTTCGGTGAGACCTACGCCGAACTGGACAGCGTCAGCCTCCGGATGGGTGAACAACTCGCGGCGCTGACACCTGCCGCCGTTGCGGATGTGCCCGTTGACGCCGTCGAGATGGCCAGCGTCCTGCAGTCGGGAGAGGTGGTCGTGAGCGTCGGGGCGCCAGGTCCGGGCGGCGCGTTCTGGGCGGTAGAAGTCGGCACCGGCGCGACGCGCTCCGTCCTCGAACCGGGAGTGCGTGCCAGCCGTGGCAGGGTGGGTGACTATTACAGGGGACCCTCCTACCGTCGGGTCAAGGTCTGGGACATAGACCCCCCTGATCCCCCTGATCCCCCTGTGCCGCCTCCATCCAAGTGCGCAGGTAACGAGTACCTGATCATGAATCAGTGCGTCTCACTAAGGCGCATCTTCGTCGGAACCTTGCTCGGGTCCGGCGTGATCGCAGGCACCATGTTCGTCATCTGGGCGCTGGACTGATCCCCGCGCCAGCCATCGGGTTCAGGCCGGTGACCGACTTGCGTGCTCGTCCGGTGCGAGAACCGGTGCCGGCACCGGAGCCTGATCACCTAGCGATGCATTGCCGCCTGGTCCTTGCGTGCTTGCGTCCATGATCGCGCGGGCTTGCCTTGAGCGATGCCGGACTGCTGCCCCCTACGCCTCTTCGAAGAACCCGAGGTTGATCTCCTTCACCTCGTAGGTCTCCGAGGTCGTGACCCCGATGTTGTAGTCGATCATCAGCTCGGCCAGCTCGTCCCCATCGACCAGGACGATGTTGCCGATCTGGCGGGCTGTATCTCTGGCGCTCGACGTGAATGTGCTCGTGGTTATGAGCACTCCCCTCAGCGCCTTCCTCATGGCCAGCGCTCCGGATAGGTTCCTTACCTCGCCTGCCCCGACGGAGTGACCGGGAGCCCACCTCTTCGCCTGGATGTACACGTTGTCGATGCCGAGGCGGTCCTGCTTGATGATGCCGTCGATCCCGTCGTCGCTGCTCTGCCCTATCGCACGCCCAGCGTCCTGGACCGAGCCGCCGTAGCCCATCGCCACTAGTAAGCGAACCACCAGCCGCTCGAAGAACGCCGGGTCGGCTGTCAGCACCAGGTTCAGCAGGTCCTGCGCCAGGCTCGCCCGGATGGCCTGCCGTCGTCTCTCGCCCCTGCTGACTGTGTCACTGGCTCCCCACCACCGGAGGCGTGGTACCGCTTAGGAACCAAGGGGAACCTGTCCAAGAACGGTGTCCAGCCCTCTCCGCATACGCCATTCTCTCCTTCACGCGGAAGAAGAGCGTTCACCCATCCAGGGTGGTCCAGCTCGCCTGGAGGTGGGCGGCCACCAGTTGCGGGTGTAGCGCGGCAGCCTGCGGGGCGCGTGGTGGGGACTGAAGGTGGGCGAGGCGTTCTCTCTCGGGGAGTGGCTGCATAAGAAGCGACACAGTAGCGTCTTCCGGTTGGAGGGCGCAGCGATACGGCGTAAGCACGGGTTGAGCGAGGACCGGGCGCGAGCAGCGCTTAAGCTCCTGGCGGCCGTGAGCGTGATGGAGGATGGCCGGTGAGCATCACGGGGGCGGGCAGGAGCCCGGCTGATACGGAGTGGCGCCTGTTGGGCCCGTGCGGGGGCAGAACGGCCTGGCGTTGGTGGCGAACCGCCCGCAGCGTGTGCAGCGCGAGCTGATGGAGTCGCCGGAGGGAGGGGACGAGGCCGCTAGCGCGTTGGTAGGGCGGGTGCTGGAGTTGATGCTGGTGGGGGTGGGGGTAAGAACGCGGCGGAGCGCGAGGCGTCCGTCGCGGTGCAGACGACCGGGCTGCGGCGACTGCTGGAGGTCAGGGCGGCGGTGACGCGTAAGGTGCGTTACCGGATGGGCCGGGCGGAGGTCATGTATAACACGGTCCGTAACCGCGTGCGGTCGTGGCGAGCGGTGGTGCCCACTGACTCGGCAGCGGATGGGAGCGACGTCTGGTAGGCTCTCGCGCGGAGAGTAGATGGTGTCGGCCGAAACCTTAGGGTTCCGGCTGCCGTTACTTCATGGCCGCGCGTGGTGTATCCGATTGTCTTGGCGGCGGTTCTGGGGCACACTTGGGCATCTTGCTTGGGAGGGGATGGATGTGGAAAGCGCGGAGGCGGGGATCCTGCGGCTGACTCTCGAGGGCAAGGGTGTCTCCTTGGAGACTGTGGGCATTGGTGCGTTAAGTGAGGTTCTTCGGGCCATCACTGGCGTGGTGGAGGTGGCTGGTGGTGATCCTGGCGCAGTGTCGATGGTCGACATCCGCGAGGGTAGCGCCGTCTATGGGTTCCGGACCGAGCCGGACACGTCGGTGCTCCTCGCGGATGTCGTGGCTGGCATGGGGAGTGACGGGTCTCGTAGTTTAGGGCCTGATCTCGATGCGGCGATCAGGAAGATGCGGCTGGCGTTGCCGGCCTCGGTTGAGCTGCTCATCGAGCAGTCGATCGGAGACCGTGTCGAGGCGGCCAGGCTCGAGGCGGGGGACGAGGTACGCCAGGCGCGGGCCTTCAAGGGGTTCACGACCTTGTACGGCTTGGTGACTGGTGTGATCGCCGGTAAGTCGCCAACGGCGCGGATGCGCGTGGTGGGTGATAACCACGTGGTGGTGATGACATGCTCGGTTGAGAAGGCGCGGGTGTTCGGCGGCTTGATTCTTCGCATGGTGAAGGTCGGCGGTTTGGCGAGCTGGGACGTGGAATCGCTTCAGCTGCAGAGGTTCGAGGTGGTGGACGTCGCGCCGTTCGATCCGGCGCCGGTAGCGGAGTCGTTGCGAGGCTTGGCGGATCTCGTCGGGGATGCCTGGAGTGGCAAGGATGTGGTGAGCGAGATCGCGCTGTTGAGAGGGGACGATGAATAAGGGCGGTGATGTTATCGATACCTGCGTGCTTATCCTTGCGATGAAGCACACGCAGGGGGGTGAGGAGCGTTCGTCCTCGACGTTGCGGGCGTACGAGTACCTCGCGGCGCTTGAGGCGGAGCAAGTGGCGGCTATCGTGCCGAGTGTGGTGGTAGCGGAGCTGCTGACGCCGATGGAGCCAGCGGCGGCAGCTCAGGTTTGGACTTACCTGCAGAGCAACTTCATCGTGGCGCCGTTCGATGGTCGAGCTGCTGTGCTTGCTGCTGGCGCGATGCGAGCTGCGCTGGCCGCTAGGCGCGCTGTGGCTAACCCTGGCGGTCCGTCCAGGCATGAGGCCAAGGTGGACGGGATGATAGTTGGCACTGCCTTGGCGAGCGGTGCGACACGGATAGTCTCCTTCAACGTGGATGACTTCAAGGTCGCGGGGTCGGGTGTGGTGATCACCGAACCGCCGCCTGTCTCTCAGAACCGGCCGTTGCCGTTCAACCTGCCGCCGAACTAGGTAAGCCGCGGTCACGTGACGGCCAGCACTCGGAGGCCGCGACCGCGTCGCGGTTACAACCGTGTTGGATGGCTGCGGGTTCTAGACGAAGGGCGTGTAGAGACCGAGGTTCTGGAGTCTATAGCTCATGGCTTGTGAGCTGACGTTGAACTTCCTGGCGAGCGAGTCCAGTTCCTCGCTGTGCAGGGCGGTTATCGGTTCTTTCACAAGCTTACTGATGTCGTCTTCTGGGATCAGCAGGGCGGCTGCGAACGCGTTGGCTTGGATCTCCCTGGGGTTGGTACCTTTGGAGGAGCGGTCGTCTCTGAATAGAACCTGGTCCTGGTCGGCCCTGGTGTGCATCATGAGGTGTCCGAGTTCGTGGGCGATCGTGAACCGTTGGCGGGTATCTGGATGCCCTCCGTTGTAGAGGATCGTTGCAGCGCTGTTGCGCACGATGAGTGCACCGGCTAGGTCTTCGGGCGTGCTGGGCGCTTCGATCACATGGACGCCCAGTCTGGCCGCCACGCGCTTGGGGTCAACAGGGAGTGATGGGGAGAACTTATGCGCCATCTCCTCGCCGAAGGCGGATGCCCCTGCCTTCGAGCGCACGATCCTTCGATAAGCCGCATACGTCATCGTTCACCTCCGGCGGTCGCTGCCTCGGCCTCTTGCTCGAGTAGGACATCCAGCCACTCCCCGAGACCCTCCTCGAGTTGCTTGTGCCTCGCTGGGGCTTCTTCGTCGAATGCGTCGGCCACTGGCGGTAGAAGATCGGTCACGTCGCAGGCGAGGGCACGGGCGGTTCGGTAGAGGAAGGAGAGCGTGGCGCCCTGGCGATCGTTCTCGATGTTGACCAGGGTCGAGACGTTGACGCCGATCTTGCGCGCGAACTCCTCTTGGGTCATGGGGGTGTCTGATATCAGATCCCCGTGCCGGACAGCCCGGATGCGTTCTGCGACAAGCCGGTTGAGCGTCGTTGCCAAGATTCGCGCCTCGCCTTGCATGCCGACATATTAGCACAACTTGTAATAATCGCAAGTCCGCGAACGGCAGTCCGGCAAACTAGTCCCACCGCAGCGACATGACCGAGTACTTGCACTTGACGCAAGCCGATTGAAATGGTAGACTTGGAGAATGGAGGAGGAGTTGTTGGCATAAAGAAATCGAGCGGAGCAGCCCTGGCAGAGCCCCACTCCACTCGATATCTCGAACGATGCCGGTCGTTGCCGGCGAATCCCACTTGCCTGAATGGCCTGTATTAATCCGCAAGGAAGCTGGCTAGCCCCTTGCCGGCATCTTACAGTAGACCCCGCTCTTTACGCAAGCTGGCATCACGGTAACGCCGAATCGAGGTTCGGGGCTCGAAAGGCGTGCACATGGAAATTCAACATGTGGCACCGCTTCCTGCCTCAGGAAGCGGTGCCACGAAGCCTAGCGAGGTCACCGTAGGTGGCCTGCGCATCGTCCGGTTCCTGCAATACCGTGACAAGTCGACCGGCAGGTATGTGAGGCGGGACGTTGTTGAGACTATGCCGCCGCAGCAAGTGCTGGTTGAGTCGCGGACGATTCGTCTTCCGGCGGAGTCGGCTGACGTCGAGCCGGCCGCAGCCTGAAGGCTCAGTGGGGGGCACCCGAAGGTGCCCCCCACCCTACTTTGGAGTGAACCTAGTGGCTAAGCGTTCGTCGAACCCAAAGACCACGTCGAAGCCGGTCGCGTCCACCGCGGCCAAGACCCTAAACGACGATCGTGCGTCTGGCATTCAGCGCACCTTCGCAGGCTCCGCGCTGTCACAGGTGAACTCTGGGCGGCAGCCCAGTTTGGAGGTGCAGCGTCGGGCCGGCCTGGCGCTCTCCAACCCGCGATCTGCTGAACTCACGAAGGAGCTGGCGGCTAGCCTCCTCTCGCAGTCACCGTCCGACGACTGACGGTCGGATGCCTGAGATCCTCGCGAGTGCCGGCTGTCGGCGGTGCCCGCGGGTGATCCGAAGAGAGCAGGATATGAGCGCCCCGGGCATCCCCCGGGGCGCTCTCATGTAAGCTGGCGGCAATCGGCCCGGCGTGACGCCGGGGTTTGGACCAGCGCGTTTTCCGGCACCGTTCGGGGACGCGCGCGTGAGTGTGGCTTGACAACTTGTTGGGTTCCCGCTTAGAGTTCCGTTAAGCAGCAGGAGTGTCGGTGACGGCGCTCCTGCTGTTCTCGTTCCCTCCTCGGGGTTTCGGGTTCGGTCCGCTGGTCGCGCCCCGGCTGGCGGATCGTGACTTGGCTGCGTTGCGCGAGTTGTTGTTGACGATGGAGCTCACCTCGAAGTTGAAGCCGGCGCCGGTGAAGGCGGCGGTGAGCGTGGACTGGTGGCGGTTCTTGCCGTTGCTGTTGACGTTGGGTCTGTTGTTGGTGGCCATCGTGGCTGCGCTGCTTGGTGTGGATCTCGGGGGGTTGTTGTGATCATCGAGTCTTTCCCGGCGAGCCCTGAGAACTTCGATGCGGGGCGGCGTGGTGAGCGGGTGCGGCGCGTGGTGATCCATATCGCCGAGGGCAGCTTGGCTGGTACGGCAGCGTGGTTCGCGAACCCGGCGGCGCGGGTGAGTGCGCATTACACGGCCGGGGTTGACGATCGGGTGCTGCAGCACGTGGGTGAGGCGGATACGGCGTGGCATGCGGGTGACGCTGGGGTGAACCGGGAGAGTATCGGCATCGAGCATGAGGGTCGCCACCCGGAGGGTGGTGATTGGGTGCCGGGCCGGATGCAGCTGGAGGCGAGCGCTCAGTTGGTGGCCGAGGTGTGCGCGCGGCATGGCATCACGCCGAGTGTGGAGTCGATCGTGCCGCATTCGAGCGTGAACCCGCGTAAACCGCGGTGTACGGGGCCGGGGTTCCCGTTCGTGGGGTTCGTCGGCCTGGTGCGGGCGCTGCTGGCGCCGGCGGAGCCGGTGGGCTTGGCGGTGGGTGACGTGGTGCCGGTGCGGTTGTTCGACCCGAGTAGTAACGAGGTCGTCGGTGAGGGGTCGCGCATCTACGGGACGGACAAGGTCTACGTGAAGAGGTTCGGGCCGCTGCGCGCGGCCGTTCAGACGTTGGGCGCGGTGGCGCCGGCGGAGCCGGGTGTGTCGGCCCGGCAGGAGGAGGCGGAGATGGTGGAGCTCGTGGGTAAGGTCTGGCGGTCGGGTTGGTTGGGGAAGGCCGTGGTGGGGATCATCGGCGTGGCGTTGCTGGTGTTCTTGTGGCTGGTGTTGTCGGGCCGGGCGTTCGCGCAGGCGGTGGCACCTGACGTGCTGCAGCCGAGCTCGTGGTTCACGAGCCTGGAGGCGGTGTTCGCCATCACGGCGATCTTCGCTGGGTGGGTGACGAAGCTGTCCACGGCGTTGGATAAGGACTGGTTCAAGACGCAGGGCAACTCGACGGTGGCGTTGTCGGCTGTCATCGCGGCCTTGGTGGGCGGGGTGGGCGGCTGGTTGTCGTTGGGGGTGTTCGCCGGCGCGGGGGCTTGGCTGGCGCGGTGGCGGCGGCGGGCACGGCGGTGT
Source organism: Trueperaceae bacterium (assembly GCA_019454765.1). NCBI lineage: Bacteria > Thermotogati > Deinococcota > Deinococci > Trueperales > Trueperaceae > Trueperaceae bacterium. Next base: position 52,468 of record JACFNR010000016.1, read on the forward strand.
TGGCGTTCTTGGGCGCGAACGCGAGCGCGAAGGCGGACCGGCAGGCGGTTGGCTGGGGCGGTGCAGCGGGCTGAGGACGCGGCGTCGCTGGAGGCTGGTAAGGCGCGGCTGTTGTGAGGCTGGGCGGCTGGCGCCGCTTGCTGCTGGTGTTGGTAGCGCCGTTGCTGCTGGGCGCGGCGCCGGCGCAGACGAGCTGGGGTGTGCGGCTCGACGTTGACCTGCCGTTGGATCAGACGGTGTGAAGCGTCCTGGGTTTGGTAGAGGCTCCGTTCTCACGCGGAAGGAGAGAATGGA
>JACFNR010000017.1:0-22886 GCA_019454765.1 Trueperaceae bacterium
CCGAAAACGGTAGAGTCGTGACAAGCGCAATGAGCGACGTTCACTGCCAGATCGTTACAGCGCCCACTTCCGGCGCTCCACGACCCCGCACATGGTTCCTTGCCACCGGCCGATTATCCCTTCGCGAGAGATCGGACCCTCGTAAAGGCCCATACTCTTCACCGTGGATGCCCGCCTCGTTCTAGTGAGCGAGTAACAACCTGGCGCCGCCGCACTGGAGGCCCGAGACCGGTTGAGATCAGCCAACGAAGCAGCGAGAACCACCACCGAGAAACCTCAGGAACGGGCTTGTCCGAGTGTCCAAGATGCTGTCTCGAACCCCCCAAAACTGGCCTCGGTCAGCTGGGCCCCTCTCGCCAGGGGCGCCACACTTTCCTCGTCAGAGACGCACGATTTGCCACTGGCCCGAACGAGCCTGTAGAGCAAGGGTCGCACTGGGGGTCAAGTGGTCGTCGGTTCAAGTCCGGCCACCCCGACCACGGTTTCCGAGGCAGCAGGGCCGCGATTCCCGCCGAGCGACCTTCGTGGCGGGAATCGCGGTCGCTGGCATGCTGGGTGCAACCGCGGGTCCGACTCGTCCAACGTCTTGAAGTTCGCTCGAGCCATACCTCGTTGGCGCTAACCCCGGCCAGCGGGCGTGTCGCTTCGTCGCCATCGCGGCGGAGCAGATCCTCGTGCGCACCGCGCCTGAACGCGGGGCGCCTTCCGGCCCATGGCGGCAACGCGGACTGCCCCGCCGGGTGAGGAGGGTCTCCAAGCTTGGCGTCCCAGACCGGCGTCGCAACGAGCCGCTCGTCAGGGACCAGTGACGCCCACCATGCCAGGCTGGCTCCTGTCCTTGACCGACCCGCGCCCTCATGAATAGTCGGCGCTAGGTCCGCCCGGCGAGGAAGGGTGGCGTGGCCCTTCCCGAGTCCGCCGACCGCGCCCGCGCGTGCCACCATGTAGCGGTGACGCCCCGCGCCGCTGTCTCCCTACTGTTCCTCGTGAACGGCTTCGTCCTCGCCAACTGGCTTACCCGCATCCCCGACGTGGCGCGCGCCCTGCACCTGGGAAGCGGTCAGGTGGGCACCGCGCTCCTCGGCATGGCGGTGGGGGCACTCAGCGCCTTCCCGCTCACGGGCGGCCTCATAACGCGCTTCGGTAGCGCCCGCGTGACGGTCGGCTTCGCGGCGGTGTACGCCCTGTCGCTGCCCGCCCTCGCGCTCGCGCCGAGCCTGCCGTGGCTGCTGGTGGCGCTCGCCCTCTTCGGCTTCGGGAACGGGGGGATGGACGTGGCCATGAACGCCCAGGGCGTGGAGGTCGAGCGGTGGATGCGCCGACCCATCATGAACGCTCTCCACGGCTTCTTCAGCCTGGGCGGCCTGGTCGGCGCGGCGACGGGTGGCGCCGTCGCGTCAGCGGCCGTGCCGGTGCCGTGGCACTTCGTGGCCGTGGCGGGCGCGGCGCTCGTCGGCGTTGCCGGCGCGCGCGGGCGGTTGCGACCCGACGAGGCGACGGCGGCCGGGCGGGGCGGCGCGCCCGTCTTCACCCTGCCGGCACGCGCCCTGTGGGGCCTGGGCGCGGTGGGCGTCTGCGCCGCCATCGGCGAGGGCGCCATCGGCGACTGGAGCGCCCTCTACCTGCGCGGTTCGCTAGGGACGGGCCCGGGCCTCGCGGCGCTCGGCTACGCCGCGTTCTCGGTCACCATGCTGATCGGCCGCTTCGCCGGCGACAGTCTCGTGGCGCGCTTCGGTCCGGCAGCGGTCGTGAGGGCGGGCGGGGCCCTGGCCGCCGTCGGGCTGGCCGCGGGGTTGGCCGTGCCGCTACCGGCCCTGGCGCTGGTGGGGTTCGCGGCCGTCGGGCTCGGACTCGCCGTCGTCATCCCGCTCGTCTACGCCGCCGCCGGCGCCCACCCCACCATCCCGCGGGGCGTCGCCGTTGCCGGGGTGGCGACCATCGGGTATAGCGGCTTCCTCGTCGGCCCACCCCTCCTCGGTTGGCTGGCCGACCTGGCGTCGCTGCGCGTCGCCCTCCTGCTCGTGGCCGCCCTGAGCGGGCTCATCGTCGTCCTGCCCCGCGTCGACCCGTAGGAACTCGGCCGGCTCGCGTTCGATGAACTCGCGCCGCACGTGCTCGAGCAGGTCGCGTTGGCTGCCGAACGGGAAGAGCTCGGCAGCCTCGGCGGGCGTCACCCACCGGTAGGCGACGTGCTCGCCGTTGAGCGTGACGGCGGCGTCGGCCGGCACCCGCGCCACGAACGCCGGCACCACCTCGACCCGGTCGCCCGCCGGCGAGTAGAACTGCTCGCAGAAGCTGGTGGCGTAGAGGGCGTCGGGCACGAGCCCCGTCTCCTCCGCCAGCTCGCGGCACGCCGCCTGCCACGCCGCCTCGCCCGCCTCCACGTGCCCGGCGCAGTAACTCCACGCGCCGGCGAGGTAGCCGGCGCCACGCCTGAGGGCAAGCAGGCGCACCTCGCCCGCGGCCTCCCGCAGCGCCAGCACCGACACCATCGCGCAGCGCACCTCCACGCCCCTCTCGTCGGTCACCCTCATCGGCCTCCCGAGGCGAGGATATGCCACCCGCTGGGGTCTCGCGGCCCGGTCGGGGCACGCGGCCGCGGTATCCTCCGAGCCTGACATGGGTAGGCGACGTCGTTTCGTCGAGGTCGGGCGGCCACGTGGCTGACGGCGCCACCGTGCTGTTGGCGGGGCTGGGAGCGGCGGCGGCCTTCGGGACCGGCGACTTCAGCGGCGGCCTGGCAACCAGGCGCGACCCCGTCGTCCGCGTCGTCGCCCTCGCGCATCTCCTGTCCCTCGCCCTCTACCTGGCCTTGGCGTTGGCGTCCGGCGAGGCGCTCCCGAGTCCCGCCGACGCGCTGTGGGGCGCCCTGGCCGGCCTGGCTGGCGTGGCCGGGTTGGCGGCCCTATACCGCGGGCTGGCGCTCGGGCCCATGGGCGCGGTGGCCGCCACGAGCGGCGCCCTCGGCGTGGCGGTGCCGGTGTTGGCGAGCCTGCTGCTGGGCGGACATCTGGGCGGACCCCAGGTCGTGGGGGTCCTCATGGCGCTCGCCGGCATCACCCTCATCAGCCGGGTGCGGGCCCGCGGCGGTGGCGGGCTGGGCCTCGCGGTGGTGGCGGGCGTGGCGTTCGGCGCCTTCTACGTGTTCCTGGGGCAGACGCAGCCCGGCGCGCTCTTCTGGCCGCTGGTGACCTCCCGGTTCGTCTCCGCCGGGATCATGGTGGCGCTGGCGCGGCGCGGCCCTGGCCTCCGCCCGCGCTCGCCCCTGTGGATCGGCGCCTCGTCGCTACTCGACGCGCTCGGCAACGTGCTGTTCGTGTTGGCGGCCCAGACGGGCCTGCTGGCGGAAGCGAGCGTTCTCTCCAACCTCTACCCCGCCGTAACGGCGCTGCTCGCCATCCTGTTCCTGCGCGAGCGCCTGCGCGGCGAGCAGTGGTGGGGGGTGGCCGCGACGTTGACGGCGGTGCCGCTCATCGCCTGGCCGGCTTGAGGCCGCCCGAGGCCGCCGCTCGTTATGGTGGGGGCGGCGCGAGGCCGCGCGGCCGCCGGCCGCGGGATGAGGAGTCGATCGGATGAGTAGAGCCGTGTTCGTGAGGGCCCACGGCGGCCCGGAGGCGCTGAGCGTCGAGGAGCGGAGCGTGGGTGCGCCCGGCGCGGGCGAGATCAAGGTGCGCAACCGGGCCATCGGCCTCAACTTCATCGACACGTACCAGCGCTCCGGCCTCTACCAGGTGCCGCTGCCGTTCGTGGCGGGCAACGAGGGAGCCGGCGAGGTAACGGCCGTGGGGCCCGGCGTGACCGACTTCGCCGTCGGCGACCGCGTGACGTACTCGGGTCCGGTCGGCGCCTACGCCGACGAGCGCCTCATGCCGGCGGGCCGCGCCGCGCGCGTGCCCGAGGGCATCGACTTCGAGACGGCCGCCGCCATCACCCTCAAGGGGATCACGGCCTACTACCTCCTGTTCCAGACCTGGCAGGTGCGCGAGGGCCATACCATCTTGGTGCACGCCGCCGCGGGCGGCACCGGCTCGCTCCTCGTGCCGTGGGCCAAGCGGCTCGGGGCGCGGGTGCTGGCCACGGCCGGTTCACCCGCCAAGGTGGCGCGTGCCAGGGCGCTCGGCGCCGACGAGGCCGTCGACTACCGCGAGCACGATTTCGCGCCCTGGGTGCGCGAGGTCACCGGCGGCCGGGGGGTGGACGTCGTGTACGACGGCGTCGGCAGGGCGACCTTCGAGGGCTCGCTCGACTGCCTGCGCCCGCGCGGCCTCATGGTGAGCTTCGGCAACGCCTCCGGACCGGTGGCCGTGCCGAACCTCGGGATCCTCGCCACGAAGGGCTCCCTCTACCTGACGCGCCCCTCCACGACCACGTACATGGCGAGCACGGAGGAGTTCCGGACCGCGGTCGCGGCGGTGTTCGAGGCGGTTGCCGCCGGCATCCTCGCCGTGTCCGTCGAGCAGCGCTTCCCGCTGGCGGAGGCGGCCGCCGCCCACCGCGCCCTGGAGGAACGCCGCACCACCGGCTCCACCGTGCTCCTGCCCTGAGGGCTCGCGCCCGGGCGCCGGCGCGGGCCGCGAGGCGTCGCTACCCCGGCGCGGCGGGATCGTAGTCTGCCCGCTGGTGCCTGAAGTACGCCCGGTACAGCGCCGCGTACCGTCCGCCCCGCTCCAGCAGGGCCTCGTGGCTGCCCTCCTCCACCACGCGGCCGTGTTCCAGCACGAGGATGCGGTCGGCGGCCCGCACGGTGGACAGCCTGTGGGCGATCACGATGGCCGTCCTATTGGTGAACGCCTCGGCCAGGCCCTCCTGGATCTGCGCCTCGGTGAGTGGGTCGACGCTGGCCGTCGCCTCGTCGAGGATCAGGATGCGCGGGTCCTGCAGCAGGACGCGCGCGATGGCGACGAGTTGCCGTTGACCGAGCGACACGCCGCGGCCGCCCTCGCCCACCTCCGTGTCGAGGCCGCGCGGCAGCGCGCTCAGCCAGTCGCCCCCACCGATGCGGGCCGACGCCCTGACGACCTCGTCGTCCGTGGCGCCGGGCCGGGCGTAGCGGACGTTGTCGCGCACCGTCCCCGAGAAGAGGAAGGGCGTCTGTTGCACCACGCCAAGGTGCCTGCGGTAGGCGGCGAGGTCGAGGCGTGTCACGTCGTGACCGTCCACCAGCAGGCGGCCGCCCTGGAACTCGTAGAAGCGCGCCACGAGCTTCCCGATGCTCGACTTGCCGGCGCCCGTGTGTCCGACGAGCGCCACCGTCTCGCCCGCCCTGATGTGTAGGTCGAAGCCGGCAAGCACGGGCTCGTGGCTCGCGTAGGCGAAGTCGACGCCCTCGAAGCGCACGTCGCCGGCCACTGAGGTGAGCACCTCCTCGCCCGTCTGCACGACGCGCGGCTCCGCATCGATGAGGGCGAAGACGCGCTCGCTTGCCGACAGTCCCAACTGGAACTGGCTCCAGAAGGAGGCGATCGAGGTGAGGGGGAACCAGAAGAGCGTCACGGCCTGCACGAACAGGAACCACTCGCCGGGTGTGATGCTCCCCGCCAGCGCGCGGTCGCCACCGAAGTAGAGGATGAGCGCCGTGCCCAGGCCCCCCACGATCGACAGGACCGGGAAGATGGCCGTGAAGACGTAACCCTGCAGCAGGTTGAGTCGGTACGACTGGTCGTTCACGGTCACGAAGCGGTCGTAGACGGCCTCCTCCTGGCGGAACGTCTTGGCCACCCCTATGCCGGTGATGGACTCCTGCACGTTGGCGTTGACCTCGGCCAGGACGCGCCGCGCCTGCCGCGTTACCTGCCTCGCCAGGCGCCTGAAGCCGAGGGCGATGGCCACGACCACGGGCGCTATCGCCAACGCGATGAGCGCGAGCCGCGCGTCGATGTAGAGGAGCACAGCCAACAAGATGCCCACCTGGAGCACCTGGCTTATCAGGTTGAGGGTGAGGGTGACCACGTTGGAGAAGTCCTGCGTGTCCGACGTCACGCGGCTGACGACGCGCCCGGTGGAGTACTCGTCGTAGAACGACATGTCGCGCTCCAGCACGGCGTCGAAGGCGTCCTCGCGCAGCTCGAGGACGACGTCGCCGACGGCGCGGGCGGTGAGCCACTGCCGCAGGAAGTTGAACCCCCATGACAGGGCGCCAGCGACGCCGAACGCGGCCACGAGCCAGCCGACGCGGCGCCACTGCTCCCGTGCCGGCACCCCGGCGTCGGCGAGGCGGTCGATCCCCGCCGACACCAGGACCGGCAGGGCGGCGTCCAGCATCGCGGCGAGGAAGACGCTGACGCCGACGACGAGCATCACGGCGAGGTGCGGCCGGAAGTACCCTCCGATGCGCCGCACGAGCTCCGCATCGGAGTACTCGCGGTCGTACCCCTCGGCCTGGAGGCCGTCCAGGACGAAGCCCATCAGTCGTACCGCCTGAACATGCGCCGGTAGAGATCGTTGCGCCCGAGCAGCTCGGCGTGCGAGCCGCTGTCGACGAGGCGGCCGCCGTGCAGCATTAGCACCAGGTCGGCGCGCCTGATCTGCGCCAGCCTGTGCGTGATCATGAGCGTGGTGCGACCCCGCAGCAGGGCGTCGATGGCGCGCTGCACGGCGTCCTCGGTCGCGCTGTCGATGGCGCTCGTCGAGTCGTCGAGCACCAGGATGCGAGGGTCCGTCAGCAGGGCCCGCGCGATGGCCAGCCGCTGGCGCTGGCCGCCCGACAACGTGTCGCCGCGCTCGCCGATGACCGTGTCGTAGCCGTCCTCGAGCGCCACTATGAAGTCGTGCGCCTGCGCCGCCTTCGCGGCGGCGACGACGTCGGCTCGCGTCGCGGCGGCGCCCACTCCGAAGGAGATGTTCTCCGCCACGGTCCGCGAGAAGAGGAAGACGTCCTGCTCGATCACGGAGACCTGCGAGCGCAGCGCCTCCAGGTTCCAGTCCCGCACGTCGACGCCGTCGACCCGCACGCTGCCGCCGGTGGCGTCGAAGATGCGGTTCACGAGCCGCGTGACGGAGCTCTTGCCGGCGCCGGTCTGGCCGACGATGGCCACCGTCTGCCCGGGGGCGACCTCGAAGCTCACGTCGACCAACGCCGGGCTGCTCCCGGCGGCGTCGTAGGCGAACGTGACGCCGTCGAACTCTAGCGCGCCGTCGATGCGGGCCGCGTGGCCGCCCAGGTTCTCGTCCATGTCGACCTCGGCCGTCAACAGCTCGAGGATGCGCCGGGCGCCGGCGAGACCCATCTGCACGAGGTAGAACGTGAAGATCGAGATGAAGGCCGGGAAGCGCATGACGCTCATGAGGCCGACGTAAGCCACCAGGTCCCCCGTGGTTATGGCGCCGTTCACCAACAGGTAGACGCCGTGGGCGAACGCCAGTGCCGCCGCCAGGCCTATGAACAGTAGCGGGAGGTAGCGCGCCTGCACCAGGCCGGCGCGCACGAAGTGGTCGCGGAACAGCCTCGCGTTGCGGGCGAACCGCACCCGCTCGGCGCCCTCCTGCACGGCCGACTTGACGACCATGATGCCCGTCAGCGTCTCGTTGAGCGCGGCGTTCAGTACGCCGAACTGCTCGCGCTGCGCGGTCGAGACGGGCTCGAGCTGGCGCAGGTAGGCGCGGAGCGAGATGGCGAACGCGAGCACGAAGAGCAGGGGTGCGAGGAGCAGCCGCGGGTCGATCAGTGCGATGAATGCGATCGGGACGGCCAGGCTCAAGGCCGACTCCATGATGAGCGCCACGCCGGGGTTCATCATCGGGTTGAGCTGGCGCACGTCGTTGGCGGCGCGCGCCATCACGTCACCCACGCGGTGTCGTTCGTGGAAGGTCTGGCTCTTGCCCAGCAGGCTGACGTAGAGCTCGCGGCGCGCGTCCCTCTCCAGGCGCTGCCCGAGCGTCTCGACCGAGAAGCCGGTGATCAGCTCGAGCGCCCCGCGCAGCGCCACCAGACCGAGCACGGCGAGCGCGACCCGCAGGACGTCGCCGCGGGCGGCGCCGCCGGCAAGCACGAGGTCGAAGGCGCGCCCGGTCTCGCGGGGGATCAGTGACGTGCACACCGTCGCGAGGACGCCCCCGGCCAGGAAGGCCGCGACGAGCGGGCGGTAGACGCCCAGGTGCGAGAGCAGCCACCGGAGGGGCGAGCGCCGGTCGTAGCGACGCTCCCCGGGTACGGCGAACTCGCCGGGTCCTGCGCGGTCGATGCTGGTGGGGCGGGTCAACGTACCTCCGGGGAGCGGCCACTCTACGCCCGGGCGGGCGTCTCGGCAAGTGCGCGCGCCGTCGAGGCGCGTCCGGGACGTCCCTCGACGGCGGCGTGTAGCAGATGCCACGTCCCTGACGGCCACCGTTCCCGGTAGAATCGGGGTGGCTTCCCAGCCCCCGGAGGATCACGTATGCGGTTCGCACGCTCGCTGCTCGTCTCGACACTACTGACGCTGCTCGGCATGGCCGCGGCGCAGGCCATGCCGCGTGAGGTGAGGCTGAGCATCCTGCAGGCCGTGGTTCAGGTCATCCCGTACGACACTGCGACGGAGGACCTCGTCGACTGGTCCGGCTCGGGCACGATCATCAGCCCCTCGGGGTACGTGCTGACCAACTACCACGTCGCCGGCGACCTCGCCACGCGCCGCTACTACGACTGGCACACCATCTGGGTCACCGACCCCGAGTTCACGGACCAGCCGCCCGAGTTCTACTTCTGGGCGCAGTACGTGGCCGGCGACCCGACGCACGACCTGGCCCTCCTCAAGATCGTCGAGTGGTACGACGAGGAGCCGGTGGGTAGCGACTTCGTCTTCCCGCACGTCGAGGTGGGCGACTCGAACCAGCTCATCCCCGGCGACCCGATAACCATCGTCGGTTACCCGGGCATCTCCGGTTCGACCATCACCTTCACCTCGGGCCTCATGTCCGGCTGGGTCGGCGAGAACTTCGAGACCGGCGGCAAGCAGTGGATCAAGACCGACGGGAAGATCTCACACGGCAACTCTGGCGGCGGCGCGTTCGACGAGAACGGCTACCTCATCGGCGTCCCCACGGCCGGACGGACGGTCAAGTACGACGAGCTGGACACGGAGGAGCAGGCGTACGTGCGGCCGATCAGCCTCGCATGGGCCCTGATCGGGCCGAACGTGACCGACGTCGCTCGCGCCAAGAGCACCTCCGGGGTCAGGGCGTCGACGCCCGGCCCCACCGTCACGCCACCGGCGGGGGGTGGGGGCACGCCCGCACTGCCGAGCAGCGGTGTGGGGCCGTGCGACTTCTGCACCGTCGGCGACCTGGCGCTCGGCAAGCAGGTCGAGAACGAGATCGGCGGCGTCCCGGAGCGGGTCAACTTCCACACCTACACGATCTCCGTGCCCAGCGGCACCCCGACCCTCACCATCGTCCTCGACTCCGACCACGACCTCGACATCGCCGTCAAGTTCGGCACGCCGGTCGAGTCGTGGAGCGACGAAGGTGATTGGGACTACCGCGACGTGACGGAGGCGGCCGGCGCCACCTTCACGGTGTCGCTGCCCACGCCGGGCACCTGGTACGTCGACGTCATCCAGGCCTACGAGCAGGGCGTGACCAGCTACAGCCTCTCGGCGCGCTGACCACGGCCCGGCGCCACGCCGGCGGCGGCTTGCCCGGCGTCGCTCGCCGACGTATCATCTTCGGGCGCCGCGGCTCGCGGCGTATCGGCACGCGTGCGCCCGTAGCTCAGTTGGATAGAGCGGGGGACTCCTAAGCCCTAGGCCGCAGGTTCGACTCCTGCCGGGCGCACCAAGCACCTCTCGGCCGGCGGCCGGGTCATCGGTGGTGGTCCCCGTTGAGAAGGCTCCTCTGCACGTTGGCGGCTTGCGTCGCCTTGGCCATACCCGGCTTCGCGTTCGGCGCGAACGAGCTTCGCGTCGGCGTCGTAGCCTCGCGCTCGTCCGCCGCCGGGGCGGCGCAGACGTTGGTGGCGACGGCGTGGGCGGCCCGGCTCAGGGCGGCGGGCGGCGTCTTCGGGCTGCCGGTCCGGCTCTTGCTCGGGGACGACGGCGGCAGCGCCGACCTGGCGGTGAGCCTGGCGCGCGAGCAGGTCGAGGCCGGCGCGTTGGTCGTGATCTGCTGCACCACCCACGAAGCCACCGCCGCGGTGGCCCGCTACGCCGAGGAGGCCGGCGTCACCCTGCTGGCACCGCGGAGCTGGACAGCCTCTAACGTCATCCCCTACTGGGCCTTCTCCTTGGCGCCGTCGGACACGGACGTGGCGGCAGCCATCGTGGCCGACGCCTACCGTCACGGCCGCGCCAGCCTCGCCCTGTTGGCCCCGGACGACGACGCCACCGCGGCACTGGCTAACGACCTCGCGGCGCTCGGGGCCCTCGTCGGCATCCGCGTGGTGGCGGACGAGCGTTACCCGCCCGAGCAGGCGGAGGTGCGGCCCGAGGCGCTCCTGGTGGCGAGCCACCGGCCCGCTAGCGTCGTCGTGTGGGGCGGCCCGGGCGACCTGGCACGGACCGCGACGGCGTTGACGCGCCGCGGTTACGAGGGTCCCGTCTACGGCCGGAGCGCGGCGCTCTACCCGGGCGAGCAGGCCCTGGCGTGGCGCGCCGTCGACGGCGTGCGCTTCGCCGTTCCACCGGCCGCCGTCGCCGGCGGGGTCGGGGCCGGCACGCGGGCGTTGCCGGGCGAGCCGGCGGGCGGACCGCTTGGGATCTGTGCCGACGCGGCCCGGCGCGACGCGGAGAGGCTGAGGTCGGCGACGAGCGATCCGCAGCCGTTGGCGACCGCGCCGGTGTTGGCGGCTCTCGACGTGACGGCCGCGGCACTCGAGCAGCTCCTCGCCCTGCAGGTGCCGCTGACCGACCCGGCTGCCGTCCGTCAGGCCGTGCGCGACGCCCTGGTCGGCCTGCCCGAACAGTGCAGCGGTGCCGGCGCCATCGACCTCGAGGAGGGGCGCCGCGGCGCGGTGCGGGCTCGCAGCCTGTCCATCGCCGTGGCCACACCGACCGGTCTGGTCGCCGAATAGCGCTCGCGGGTTCGACCCTCCCCGTTACGCATACCGACCGGTCTAGCAGCTAGTTGCGTGAGGAGGCGCTCCGGCCGCCCGCCACCCGGAGAGTACACTTGACGCAATGACAGAGAGAACCCAGGCCCTCAAGTACGAGCTCGAGACGCTGGAGCGCAGCCTCGCCGACCCGGCGCTGCTCGCTGACGCCGCCGGCTACCGCGAGACCATGCGGCGCTACAGCGAGGTGAAGGAGGTCGTCGACGCCGCCACCACGGTCGAGCGCCTGGCGGCCCAACTCGCCGGTCTCGACGAGTTCCTCGCCGACCCCGACCTCAGGTCGGAGGCCGAGTCCGAGGCGCGCCGCGTCGAGGCGGCGCTCGGCGCGGCGCGCGCCGACCTCGAGCGCCTCCTCACCCCCCGCGACCCGTACGACTCGAAGGACGTGATCGTCGAGATCCGCGCCGCCGCGGGCGGCGACGAGGCGTCGCTCTTCGCGCGCGAGATGCTCGGCATGTACCTCAAGTACGCAGCCGACCTCGGCTTCAAGACGGAGCTGCTCGACTCCCACCCCACCGAGGTCGGCGGCCTCGCCAAGGTGTCGTTCGCCGTCGCCGGCCGCGGCGCCTACCGCGCCTTCAAGTTCGAGTCGGGCGTCCACCGCGTGCAGCGCGTACCGGCCACGGAAGCGCAGGGCCGCATCCACACGAGCACCGTCACCGTGGCGGTCCTGCCCGAGGCCGACGACGTCGACGTGCGCCTCTCCCCCAACGACTACAGGGTCGACGTCTACCGCTCGAGCGGCCCCGGCGGTCAGTCGGTCAACACCACCGACTCGGCCGTGCGGGTCACCTACCACCCCGGCGAACCCGACGAGATCATCGTCACCTGCCAGGACGGCAAGTCGCAGATCAAGAACAAGGAGCGCGCGCTCACGGTGCTGCGCGCCCGCCTGCTCGAACGCGAACGCGAACGCGCCCAGAGCGAGGCCCGCGAGGCGCGGATCGTTCAGATCGGCACCGGTGACCGCTCCGAGCGCATCCGCACGTACAACTTCCCCCAGTCGCGGGTCACCGACCACCGCATCGACTACACCACCCACGACCTGAGCGGCGTGCTCGCCGGCGCCCTCGCGGACCTGACCGACGCGCTCCAGACCGAGGAGCAGACTCGCTTGGCGCTGGCCGCCGCCACCGCCGGTGCCCACGACCTCGCCGGCAAGGCCCGTGGCGCGGCGTGAGTTCGTCGTTGCCGCGGCCATACTGCTCGACCCCAAGGGGCGAGTGCTGCTCGTAGGCAACGACTGGCAAGGGCACGGGCGCGTCCGCTACACGCTACCGGGCGGCGTCGTCGAGCGCGGCGAGTCGACCCTCGACGCCCTCGAACGCGAGGTCATGGAGGAGACGGGGCTCGAGATCACCTCGATCCACCACCTGGCCTACAGCGTGCACGTCGAGGACAGGCGCCGCAACGACCGCGCCGTGTCGTTCGCGTTCGTGGCCGCCTACAAGGGGCTCCTCAACCCGCGCGACCCCGACGGCTTCATCGTAGAGGCGCGCTTCTTCCCGGTAGAGGAGGTGGCCACCATCGTCCCCATCCCACCGCTTCGCGACCCGCTCGTGACGTACCTGCGCGAGCGCGTGCCCGGCCGCTTCTACACGTACGGCGGTTGGGACGGCCGCTCCCCCCGGGCGGTGTGAGCTAGTGGCGGCCACCGCCCCGCCGCCGCTGCCTCGCGAGTTCTACGCCAGACCGGCCGACCTGGTGGCGCCCGACCTGCTCGGCGCAACCCTGCGCGTGGTCGGGCCGACCGGCGCGGTCAGGGCGGGTCGCATCGTCGAGGTCGAGGCGTACGTCGGCGAGGCGGACCGCGCCTGTCACGCTCACCGCGGCCTCACGCCACGAACGCGGACGCTCTACGGAGCGCCCGGCACGGCCTACGTCTACCTCGTGTACGGCGTTCACGAGCTCTTCAACGTCGTGTGCCAGCCACCCGGCGTGCCGCACGCCGTGCTCGTGCGCGCCGTGGAGCTGTTGTCGCGAGGGGACGAGGACGCCGCCGAGTCCGATGCCGCCGCCGGCGCGGGTCCCGGCAAGCTGACGCGCGCGCTTCACATCGGGCTCGGTCACGACGGGGTGGCGTTGGGGGCACCGCCGATCACCATCCATCCGGGCAACCCGCCCGCCGCCGTCGCCGTGGGGCCGCGGGTCGGCGTTGGCTACGCGGGCGCGTGGGCGGAGGCGCCACTGCGGTTCTGGGACCCCGCCTCCGCGGCCGTGTCGCGCCCACCGCGCTCGCGCCTCGGCGCCGGGCGCTGACGACCGCGCGTCAGACCGGTGGGGGCGCGCCGAACTCGTCGTGGGGCGTCAACGTCCTGTCCCTCACCCCGGGCTGGTACGGCTCGACGTGAACCGTGGTGACGAGGTCGTCCAGCTGCGCGTGGACGGCGTCCTCGACGCGCCCCACCAGGGCGTGAGCGGCCTCCACCGTCATCTGCGGGTCGACGAAGACGTCCACCTCCATGAAGCGCGCCCGCCCCGACCGCCGCGTGCGCAGCCGGTGGAAACCGTGGATCTCGGGCGCCGCCTCCAACACCGCCAGGATGCGCGCCTCCTCCGCCTCAGGCAGGCGCTCGTCGAGGAGCTGCGACAGCGAGCGCTGCATCACCCTCACCCCCACCCGCACGACGTTGGCGGCCACCGCCAGGCCGAGTAGCGGGTCGAGGGCATGCCAGCCGGTGACCCCGACCAGGCCGACGCCCGCCACGACGCCGACGGAGGTGTACACGTCCGTGAGGATGTGCCGCGCGTTGGCGTCCAGCGCGGCGGAGCGCTCGCGGCGCGCGACCCTGAACAGGTAGGCGGCCAGGACGCCGTTCGCCGCGCCGGCGACCAACGCCACCGCCGTACCGAGGCCGACGTGCCTCAGCGGCACCGGATCCAGCAGGCGCGGCACGGCGCTCCACGCGATGGCGCCGGCCGCCACGATGATGAGCGCCGCCTCGAGGACGCTCGAGAAGTACTCGGCCTTGGTGTGACCGTACGGGTGACGGTAGTCGGGCGGCGCCTCAGAGACGTCGAGCGCGACGAGCAGGACCGCGGCGGCGACGAGGTTCACCAGCGACTCCGCCGCGTCCGACAGCAGTCCGACCGAGCCCGTCAGCAGGTAGGCGACGAACTTGAGCCCAAGGATCCCGACCGCCGCCACGAGGCTCACGCGGGCCGCGGCGTTGCGGCGCCTGCCGTCACCCCCGTCGCCTGGGCCTTCACGCACGGCTTCGCGCGTCACCGCCGTCCTAGCCCCCGTCCTCCTCGCCGTCCTCGTCGTCCTCGCCCTCCGGTCCGCTTGGCGCGAGCTCCTCCGGCAGTTCGCCCCGCGCCATGGCCGCCAGCAGCTCCTCCAGCTCCTCGCCCTCGTAGTCCGTGACCGTCTCGGCGATGAGCCGTTCGGCGCGCTCCGCGTCCGCCTCCGGGACGAGCACGTAGCACGTCTGCGCGCTCGTCGAGCCCAGGTGTGAGAAGACGTCGCCGAGCGCGTCGGCGCCCCTCACGAGCGAGACGATCCCCTCGTCTTCCAAGATCCCCGCCACCATCTCGGCGAGCGGGGCGGCGGGCGCCACGTCCACGACCGTCCACGGGTCGCCGTTGATGGTCACCGAATCGCCCTTCATGATCCCTCCTCTCGTCGGGCCCCCGTGCCCCGCGGCCCCCGTAGGTAGTCGACGGCCACGGCCGCGTAGGCGTCGCGGGCCGCGTGCAGGTCCTCCAGGGCGACGCTCTCCTTCGTGGTGTGCGCCAGCTCCTCCTCGCCGGGCCCGAACCCGAGCACAGGGGCGCCCCGCCGCGCCAGGTGCGGCGCGTCGGTGCAGAACCACCACACGCCCTCGTCCAGGTCGCGGCCGTGGCGGGCCAGTGCGGCGGCGAGCGCCGGGCGGGCCGCCCGCACCACCGCGTGATCGGGCGCGAGCAGGTACGGGGCGGCGACGCGCGACGACGGGCCGCCGCCCGCGGCCTCGCGCTCCGCCACCCGCACGACGATGCGGTCGTCGTGCCTCACGCCGCGCAGTCGGGTCAACACGTCCTCGACGCTCTCGCCGGGTAGGGAACGGTAGTCGACCGTCAGGCGCGCCGAGCCTGGCACCACGTTGGTCGCGTCGGCCGGCGCGCTCACGAGCCGCGTGGCGGTGGCGCCGGCGCTGCCGAGCACGGGGTCGACGGGCAGCTCGAGCCCGCCGAGGGCGGTCACGTAGCGCGCCGCGTGCTCGAGGGCGTTCTCGCCGAGGGAGGCCCTGGCCGCGTGGGCGATCGCGCCCGGGAAGTCGACCTCCACCACCACGCAGCCACGGTGACCCAGCATCAGCCGGAGCTTCGACGGTTCGCCGAGCACGGCGGCGTCATACGCCAGCGACTCGCCAAGGTGCCGGGCGCCGAGTCCGCCCACCTCCTCCTGCACCACCCCCGCCACGACCAGGGTCCCGGCGAACCCGACCGCGGCAGCGTCGGCGGCGGCGAACACCATCGCGGCAAGGGCGCCCTTCATGTCGCACGCACCGCGACCCCACAAGCGGCCGCCGTCGACGACGCCGCCAAGTGGAGGGTGGGGCCAGAGCGTCGCGTCCCCGACGGGCACGGTGTCGAGGTGGCCGTTGAGCATGAGCGTCGGTCCCGGGCCGCGCCGCATCACGCCGACGGCGTTGCCGACCTCGTCGCGGTAGGCCTCGTCGAAACCGTGCTCCTCGAACGCCGCCAACAGCACCGCGGCGGCGGGACCCTCGCTGCCGGACGGGCTCGGCGCGCGGATGAGGTCGGCGGCGAGCTTGACGAGCGGGTGTTGCGCCTCGCGGTCGAACATCCGGCCATATTACGAATAATCGCAGCGGCTCCTGCGCTCGCTCGCGTATCGTGCTCCGCAGGATGGCTAGCACTGCGCACGCCACCGCCTGGACATGCCCGGCCTGCGGCCAGGTCAACCTCGCCGGGGTGACCTGCGACCGCTGCGGCGTCGCGAAGCGCATGCTCGACGACCCGCCGCTCGACATCCCCTACCGGCCACAGCTCACCCGCACCCCGGCTTTCTGGCTCGGCGTCGTCTGGACCCTCGTGACGCTTCTCGGCGCCCTGTTCCTGCTCTCTCCCGCCGGTCGCGCGGCCGTCGGGCCGCTGTTCCTCGTCGCGCAGACCTTCGGCGCCGCCGCCGCCGCGGTGTCGTCGTTCTTCACCGCACACTGGCACCGGCTCTTCAACCAGGTGGAGGTCGAGGTGCCGCAGCAGGTCAAGGCGGGCGAGCCGCTCGAGGCGACGGTGCGGCTCGTGCCGTACGAGCCGCTCGCCGGCGTGACCGTGCGGCTGAGGCTCGTGGACCGGTTCTACCGGGAGACGAAGGACGGCAGCGTCGAGACGGCCCAACAGCGCCTGGAGGAGCGCATCCTGCTCACGCGTGGGCGCGTGCCGGGGCGACGCTCCACGCGGCTGAGCGCCACCTTCCTGGCCCCCTTCCCGATGACACCCCACTCCAGCTTCCAGGCGGAAGCGGCGGCCGACCTCCTGAGCATGCTGGCCTACGTGATCCCGTCCCTGAGCTGGCAGGCGCGCAACCTGCGGGAGCACGGCGGGTACTACGTCGAGGCGCACGTGCGCGTCGGGTTCCTGAGCCGGCGCTACCACAAGCGCGTGCTCACCTACTACGTCGGCGCGGACCTCTTCGTGGGTTGAGGCCCGACCGGTTCGCCGGGCCCGGCCCAACGGTAACGGCGCAGGTCGACGCGGTCGTCGACCACCTCCACGCCCTCCGCCCGGAGCAGCGCCACCTGCAGCTCGCCGCTGCCGACCTTGTAGGTCGAGATGCCGCCCGACGCGTTCACCACGCGCTGCCACGGCACGTCGTCCTCGCTCTCCTTGAGCCCGTGCAGCACGGCGCCGACCTGGCGGGCGTGGTTCGGCGCGCCCACCATGAGCGCCACCTCGCCGTAGGTGGTCACCAGGCCGGGCGGCACGGCGCGCACCAACCTGAGTACCGCTGCCCTGAACGTCTCTCCCATGCCCGATGCTACTACCGGCCGCGCGGCGCCCGGCGCTTCCTGTATCCTGCGGCCGGAGGTCCCGGTGCTAGAGACCACCGTGCGCGTTGCGAGTTTCCTGTTCCTGGGGGGCATGCTGCTGCTCGTCGCCAGCGCCGTGCCGGCCGTCACGAGACGGTTCCCGCGCGCGTTCGCCCTGGGGTCGCTGCTGGCGCTCGGGAGCATCCTCCTCGTGCTGGGCGGCGCGCTCACACTGCGGTAGCGCCGGCGCGGGGACGCCGAGGAAGGAGGGGCCGTTGCGGGCGCACGTCATCACCTTCGGGTGTCAGATGAACGAGTACGACACCCACACCATCCAATCCGAACTGGTGGCCGGCGGACACGAACTGGTGGCGCACCCGGCCGACGCCGACCTGCTCCTTCTCAACACCTGCGCCGTCCGCGGCAAGCCGGTCGAGAAGGTCATCAGCGTGCTCGGCGACCTCCGCAAGCAACGCTCCGCCGGGCGCGACGTTACGGTCGGGCTCATGGGCTGCCTGGCGCAACTCGACGAGGGGCGCGACGTGGCGCAGAAGTTCGGGGTGGACCTGCTCGTCGGGCCGGGCGCAATCACCGACCTGCTCGAGGCCCTCGACGAGCACACCAGGCTCCGGTCGCAGGAGGGTAAGGGCATGGTCGAGCGCCGCGGCTTCGAGGCGGACCTGCACGACTACCTTCCGCCCCCGCCCGGCGGCTTGGCCGGCTTCCTGACCATCATGCGGGGCTGCAACCACCACTGCACCTACTGCATCGTCCCGGACACGCGCGGACCAGAGGTCTCCCGTCCGGTCGCGAGCATCATGCGCGAGGCGGAGGCCATGCGCGAGGCCGGCATCGTCGAGGTGACGCTGCTCGGGCAGAACGTCAACTCCTACGGGGTCGGGCGGCCCGACACGCCGAGCTTCCCGGAGCTACTGCGGCTCGTCGCCGACCTCGGCTTCGAGCGCGTGAAGTTCACGACGAGCCACCCCATGAACTTCACGAGCGCGCTGATCGACGTGATCGCCCAGCACGAGGCCGTGTGCAATTACATCCACCTCCCCATGCAGTCCGGGTCCGACCGCGTGCTGCGCCGCATGGCCCGCGAGTACCGCATCGATCGCTACCTGGGCATCGTCGAGGAGATCAGGGCCAAGGTCGCCGACGTGGTCATATCGACCGACATCATCGTGGGCTTCCCGGGCGAGACTGAGGAGGACTTCGAGGCGACGCTCGCGGCCGCCAGGGCGGCGAGCTTCGAGCAGGCCTACATGTTCATGTACTCGGCAAGGCCCGGCACGCCGAGCTACAAGCACTTCGAGGACATGCCGCGCGAGGTCAAGGTCGAGCGGCTGCAACGCCTGATCGACGCCCAGAAGGAGCGCAGCCTGCGGGCCAACGAGGCGTTGGTGGGGCGCAACGTGCGCGTGCTCGTCAAGGACCTGGGCCGCGACTCGCGCTGGGCGGTGGGCCACTCCGACCAGAACCACACCGTCCTGGTGCCGGCCGACAGCGTGAGCGCCATGGGCCTGAGGAGCGTGACCGTGACGAGCGCCACCCCGCACGCCCTCTACGGCGAGGTCGTCGGCGCGGACCGGCAGGGCATCGAGCTCGTGATGGCCTCCTGAGCGTGCCTGGCGCGGGGCGCCCCGTCTCCCCGCCGGCGGCGGCCGCCACGGGCGCGGCGAGACCGACGCGGGACCTGGCGGTCAGCGTCTTCGTCGTCTGGCGCGACCGGGTCCTGCTCCACCGCCACGGGAAGCTGGGCATCTGGCTGCCGCCTGGCGGACACGTCGAGCCGGGCGAGCTGCCCGACGAGGCCGCCGTCCGCGAGGTCCGGGAGGAGGCCGGCGTCGGCGTCGAACTGGTGGGCGAGCCGCCCATACACGCGCCGGGTCCGCGCCAGCTCGCGCGCCCGCGTGGGGTCCAGCTCGAACGGATCGCGCAAGGTCACGAGCACATCGACCTCGTGTACCTCGCCCGGCCGCTGCAAGGTTACGCCGGCGCCGTGACGGGCGAGGAGGCGAGCATGGGGTGGCACGGGCTGGCGAGCGCCACCGCGCTGGGGCTCACGCCGGAGGTGGACGCCTGGGTGCGGCTCGCGCTGGCGGAGCTCGGCGGGCCCGCCTCCTGACCCCCGACCCGCGACGAGGCCCTCACCCACCGCTCGCAACTCGAGCCCAGGCCGGTGAGCTGGGCGCCTTCCCGCCGCCCGAGACCCGGTACGACGTGGCGCCGAGGGCCCGACACAAAGCGGTGGACGCGAGTCATCCCAGAAGTGAACCTGACCGGGGCCGCGGTACGTGGCGGGGAGCGCGGCGTTCCGGGTATACTCCCTCCGCTGTCGGCAAGCCGCGGTTCGCCCGCGGCGGGCCGCCGGAGTCGGGGCGTGGCGCAGTCTGGTAGCGCACCTGGTTTGGGACCAGGGAGTCGCTGGTTCGAATCCGGCCGCCCCGACCACCTCCTCCTCCGCCCCGCTCGCCACCGGCGACGACGCCCGCGGAGGCAGGCAGCCGCAAGCGGGACCGGGCGGGAGTAGCTCAGCTGGTAGAGCGACAGCCTTCCAAGCTGTATGTCGCGGGTTCGAATCCCGTCTCCCGCTCCAACCTCCCGGCCGGCGCCGGCAGTGACGCGCACCAGTAGCTCAGTGGATAGAGCAGCCGCCTTCTAAGCGGTAGGTCGAGGGTTCGAGTCCTTCCTGGTGCACCACGCCAGTCCGCCGCCGGCCGGTCGGCGGTCGCCGATCGGGGGTCGGCGTTATGCTGCCGGGCGTGGAGGCCACCGTCCGCAGTCGCATCGTCCTCGGAGGGGCGTCGCTGTCGGCGCTCCTCTTCCTTGCTCACTTCTTCAACGACTTCTTCTCGGGTCAACTGGCGGCCCTGCTGCCCACCCTGCAGGTCCGCTTCGGCGCGAGCGAGCTCACGCTCGCGCTGTTCGTGGCCACGCTGTCGTTCAGCTCGTCGGTGTTGCAGCCGCTCTTCGGCGCTGTGGCCGACCGGCTCGGCCGGCGCCTGGTGGCGGGCGTGGGCGTCATGACCTCGTCGACGATCCTCAGCCTGATGGCGGTCGTCCCCTCCCCCGCCCTGCTCGTGCCCCTGCTCCTCGTGGGCGGCCTCGGCTCCGCGGCCTTCCACCCGGCCGGCACCACGTTGGCGCGCCAACTGGCCGGCGGGAAGGGCGGGCTGGCGCTCGGGGTCTTCAGCGCCGGCGGCACGACCGGGATGGCGTTCGGCCCACTGGTTATCGGCTTCTTCATCATGAACGGTTGGTTGGCGTTCTCACCGGTGTTGATGCTCCCGGGCCTGGCGCTGGGGGCGCTCATCCTGCTCCTCTTGCCGCCTCAGGCGCCGCCCGCACGGGCGGCGCGAGGCAAGCTCTTCGACCTCGAACTGTTCAGGGGTCCGGTGGGTCGGCTCTGCCTGGCGGGCGTGCTCCGCTCGATCAGCTGGATCGCCGTGATCAACGGCGCGCCGCTCTGGCTCGTGCACTCGCGCGGGCTCTCGCCGAGCGACCCCATCATCTTCTGGACGATAACGGCGTTCACGGTGGCGGGCGCGTCCGGCGGCATCCTCGCCGGCCTGGTGGAGAACCGCCTAAGCCGCCAGACTCTCGTGACGCTCAGCATGCTCCTCGCCACGCTGCCGCTGGCGGGCCTCCTCCTCAGCGCCCCTGGGGCGCCCTGGTACTACGTCGCGGTGATGCTCTCCGGCGTCCTGGTGAACGGTGGCCTGCCGATCATGGTCCTGGCCGCCCAAGACGCCGCGCCCCAAGCGGTCGCGACCGCGTCGGGGATGATGATGGGCCTGACCTGGGGCACCGCAGGCGTCCTCTACCTCGGTGTGGGAGCCCTCCAGGGCGCCATCGGGATGGACGCCGCCATGTGGTTGAGCCTGCTTCCACTCATCCCCGGCGCGCTCATCGCTCGCGGCGTGCTCATCGGCCTGGGCCAACGCTGAGGCGGCCGTCGGCTCGCCGCCGCGGCCCCGCGCGCCGCCCACCCGCCGGCCGCGTCCCGCTCGGTGCCCCCTTACCCGCCTTGTGTCCTGGGCTATGCAAGGAGCCCACCGGCGCGGTAACCTGCTTCCCGGCCTCGCGAGACCGCGCGACTCGCGTTAGCCTGCTCGGTGGGTGTAGCTCAGCTGGTTAGAGCACCGGATTGTGGTTCCGGGTGTCGTGGGTTCAAATCCCATCATCCACCCCAGCGAAGGGGCTCGTCCCCACCCGAGGGCGGGTTGCCACCACGGCCCCGCCCTCGGTCCTGACGGCGCCGCCGGGTAGTTCACCGCGGCGCCGCCCGGACCACCGGTAGCGCCGCTACCGCGTCAAGTGCGCCCCCGGGCGAGGATGGCGGAACTGGTAGACGCGCTAGACTTAGGATCTAGTGGCCTAGCCGTGCGGGTTCAAGTCCCGCTCCTCGCACCACCGCGGCAAGCCGAGCGCTTGCCGCTCACTTTTGGCGCGCAACGCGCGAACCACCGAGCGCGGCGCGGCGACCTCGCGGGTCCCGCCGCCCGGCCTTACCGAAGGAGTGACATGGAAGCCAGAGTCGTAGAGAAGCAGGGCGTCAACGTCACGGTGAGCGTGCGCCTCGACGCCGCGACCGTCGATGCCGCCTTCGAGCGCGTGCTCGCCACCCTGTCTCGCACCGTGCGCGTGCCGGGCTTCCGGCCCGGGAAGGCGCCTCGCGGCGTCCTCGTCAGGCGCGTGGGCGAGGAGGCACTCGCGCAGGAGGTGCGCGACGCCCTGGTCGACGACTCTTACCCGGCCGCCATGCGGGAGTTGGGCCTCGCCCCGATAGACGCTCACTTCCATGCCGACGGCGCCTTACAGGGCCAGGAGTTCGAGTACACCGTCCACGCCGACGTCTACCCGGACGTCGACCTACCCGACCTCGCCACCATCGAGTTGGAGGTCGAGCCGCGCGTGGTGACGGACGCCGACGTCGACGAGGCCATCAGGCGGCTAGGGCTCGAGAACGCCGTCCTAGTGCCGGTCGAACGCCCCGTCGAGGAGACGGACTGGGTGCTCCTCGGCCACGTCACCGGCGACGAGGAGGCCGACGAGGCGTCGACGTTCCCCGTGCACCTCGACAGGGCGGGCGACGAGCTCAAGGGGCAGCTCCTCGGCCGCGCCGTCGGCGAGGTGGTCGACGTGGTGTTGACCGACACCAACGTTCTCGAGGACGACGGCACCCCCAAGGCCTCGAACCTGAAGCTCAAGGTCGTGGACGTGAAGGGCAAGGAGCTGCCCGCCGACGACGGCGAGCTGGCGGTGCAGCTCGGCTTCGCGGACGGAGCCGAGCTGCGGGCGCGCGTCAGGGAGAGCCTCGAGGCGGACGCGCGCCGCGCCACGCAGGACGCGCGCCGCGACGAGGTCGTGGGCAAGCTGGTCGCCGGCGCCACCCTCGACCTGCCCGCGAGCCTCGTGCGGCGGCGGCAGCGCACGCTGCTGCAAGACGTCGCCCACGACCTCGGTCACCAGGGGGTGACCCTGCAGCGTTACCTGGAACGCCTGGAGGCCCGCGGCAAGCGCGAGGAGTTCGAGCGCGAGCTTGCCGAGACGGCCGAGAAGGGCGTCAGGCGCGACCTGGTGCTCGAGCGGCTCATGGAGGTGCGCGGCACGCAGGTGACAGACGCCGAGTTCCAGGCGGCGCTCAAGTTGTTGGCGGAGTCGCGCGGCGTCGACGTCGGGCGCCTCGAGCACGACCTGGGCGCCGACTACCTCGCCAACTACCGGTTCTTCATGCAACGCGACAAGGCCCTGCGTGAGTTCATCGCCGAGCTCAGCGGCGAGGAGGCGCCGGCGCCCGGCGAGGAGGAGGTGGCGGAGGCCGCCGAGGCGGCGTTCGCGGTCGACGAGGAGGCGGCCGACGACCACGACCACCACCACGA
>JACFNR010000017.1:22986-27361 GCA_019454765.1 Trueperaceae bacterium
ACCACGACCACCACCACGAACACGACCACGGCGAGCACGAGCAGGGCGAGCCAACCTGACCCGGCCGCGTCGGCCGACGCTGTCTCCCGGGTCGGCGGTGCTAGGCTGACCGCATAATGCCGCTAGTCCCTTACGTGATCGAACAGACCGGGCGCGGGGAGCGCACCTACGACGTCTACAGCCGGCTGCTCAAGGAGCGGATCATCTTCCTCGGTTCGCCCATCGACTCCGAGGTGGCCAACGTCATCACGGCGCAGCTCCTCCTGCTCGACTCCCAGTCGAGCGAGCAGCCGATCAACATGTTCGTCAACTCGCCCGGCGGCGAGGTGTACGCCGGCATGGCCATCTACGACGTCATGCAGTTCATCTCGGCTCCGGTGCACACGAACTGCGTCGGCATCGCGATGTCGATGGGGTCGTTGATCCTGGCCGCGGGGGCGAAGGGTCACAGGGTGGCGCTGCCTCACAGCCGCATCATGATCCACGCGGGCTCGGCCGGCTTCCCCCGCGCCAGCCTCCCCGACCTCGAGGTGCAGGCCCGCGAGTTCCAGGACCTGCGCGGGATGATGGAGCAGGTCTACCACCGCCACACCGGCGTGCCCGTCGAGCAGCTGCGGCGCGACATGGACCGCGACAACTTCATGTCGCCGCAGCAGGCCCTCGCCTACGGGCTGATCGACAACGTCGTCGAGCCGCGCGGTTCCGGCCGCTTCCAGCAGGAGGGCGCGCGGTGACGGCCACGCACTGCAGCTTCTGCGGCCGGTCGCACACGGAGGTCCGCTTCCTCGTGGCCGCGCCCGGCGGGGGGGCGCACATCTGCGATCAGTGCGCTGGTCGCGTCAACGACGTCGTGGCGGACGCGACGACGCCCGCCGCGCCCACCCGGAGCATGAAGCTGCTGCCGCCCCGCGACATCAAGCGCGAGCTCGACGCCTTCGTGGTGGAGCAGGACGCCGCCAAGCGCGCCCTGGCGGTGGCGGTCTACAACCACGCGCGCCGCATCGCCAACCCCGGCAGCGAGCTGCAGAAGAGCAACGTGCTGCTGGTGGGGCCGTCGGGCACCGGCAAGACCTTGCTGGCGCAGACGTTGGCGCGCACCCTGGACGTGCCGTTCGCCATAGCGGACGCCACCACGCTGACCGAGGCGGGCTACGTCGGCGACGACGTGGAGAACATCATCCTGCGCCTCCTGCAGGTCGCCGACTACGACGTGGCGGCGGCGGAGCGCGGCATCATCTACATCGACGAGATCGACAAGATCGGCCGCAAGTCGGAGGGGCCGTCCATCACGCGCGACGTCAGCGGCGAGGGCGTGCAGCAGGCGCTCCTCAAGATCATCGAGGGGACGCTCACGCACGTCCCGCCCCAGGGTGGGCGCAAGCACCCGCACCAGGAGCTCATCGACGTCGACACGAGCAACATCCTGTTCATCTGCGGCGGCGCCTTCGAGGGCCTGGCCGGCATCATGGAGAGGCGGCTCAACGTCTCGCCCGTCGGCTTCCAACCGCGCGAGGCGGTCGCCACGCCCGAGGCCGAGGTCCTGCCCGAGGACCTGATGACCTTCGGGTTGATCCCGGAACTCATCGGCCGGTTGCCGGTGGTGGTGCAGCTTCACGACCTGAGCCTCGAGGCCCTCGTCGCCGTGCTGACGGAGCCGCGCAACGCGCTGGTGCGCCAGTACCAGACGCTGTTCGGTCTCGACGGCGTGACGCTCACCTTCACGGTGGCCGCCCTCGAGGAGGTGGCGCGCCGCGCCAAGGCCAGGAAGACGGGCGCGCGGGCGCTCCGTTCCGTCCTGGAGCGCACCCTGCTGCCGCTCATGTTCGAGGTGCCGGGGAGCAGCATCACGCGGCTCCACGTGGACGTCGAGGACCTCGACGACCCAACGCGGCTGTTGGCCGTGGGCGGGGAGCGCAAGAGCGCCTGAGCGGCCCTGCGCGAGGTCTGGCGCGCGCCGGGACCGGCGCGCCCCGGGCCCGGCCCGCCCCTGCTCCGTGTCGCCCCCTCCCCCGCCGGTTCCGGCTCAGCCGCGGGCGGCGACGGCCCTGGCTCGCTCCACGGCCGTCTCGAGGCGGCGCGCCGCCTCGAGGACGTCCTCGAGTCCCACCGCTCGCCCGAAGCTGAACCGCACGCTGGCCTTCGCCTCGCCGCGGTCCAGGCCCATGGCCAACAGCACGTGGCTCGGCTCCACGCTGCCCGCGGCGCAGGCCGACCCGGCGCTGGCGTAGACGCCCGCCTCGTCCAGCAGCATGAGCAGCGTCTCCCCGTCGGCGCCCGCCACCCTGACGTTGGTGTGCTTGACGCTTCGTACCGCGCCCGCGCCGTTCAGGCTCACGCCGGGCAGCGCCAGGACGACCGACTCGAAGGCGCGCTGCAGCTCCGCCAGCCGGGCGCGCTCCGCCGCCCGACCGGCGGCGGCCAGCGCGGCCGCCGCCCCGAAGCCGACGATCGCCGGCACCGCGTGCGTGCCGGGCCGGTGTCCACGCTCCTGCTCGCCGCCCGCCAACATGGGCGCCACGGCGAGCCCGTCGCGCATGACGAGGGCGCCGGCGCCCTTGGGACCGTAGACCTTGTGGGCCGACACCGTCACCAGGTCGGCGCCGAGGCTCGCGAGCGTGAACTCCTCGAGCCCGTAGCCCTGCACGGCGTCGCACAGGTACAGGGCGCCGAAGCGGTGCGCCAGCGCGCCGATGGCGGCAGCGTCGGCGAGGGCGCCCGTCTCGTTGTTGACGAGCATGCCCGCCACCAGCGCAGTGCCGCCCCTGCCGGCCTGCTCCGCCAGGGCGCCCTCCCAGGCCGCGAGGCTCGTGGCGCCGCTCGGCTCGGGCGGCACGAAGGTCACGTCCCGCCCCGCCGCTGCCAGGCGCCGCGCCGCCGCGATGACCGCCGCGTGCTCCACCGCGCTCACGACCAGGCCGCCCGGGCGTTCGGCGAGGGTCGAGAAGACGGCCTGGTCGTCCGCCTCGGTGGCGCCTGACGTGAACACCACCTGGCGCGGCCTGACGTCGAGGGTGCGGGCCACGGCCTCGCGGGCGGCCTCCACCCCGCGGCGCGCCGACTGGCCGAGCCGGTGCACGCTGCTGGGGTTGCCGAAGTCCGACCTGAGGTACGGCAGCATGACCGCCAGCACGGCATCGTCGACGGCGGTGGTGGCGGCGTGGTCGAGGTAGATGCTGCCGTCGCGGGCCACTAGTGGTGGCTCAGTCGTCGCGGCCGAGGTACTGCGGGAGCGGGTGGATGCCGAGCAACCGCCGCTGCCTGACGAGGTCTGCGAGCGAGGTCGAACGCAGGACCTGCCTGACGGCGGCGTCCACGCGCCGCCACAGGCTCTCGGTCGAACACATGCCGACCCGCACGCAGTTGGCGGCGTCTTCGATGCAGCTGACCGGCGCCACGCTGCCCTCGAGCAACTCGACCACCTCGAGCGCGTCGATCTCGTCGAGGGGTCGCGCCAATCGGTAGCCGCCGCGGGCGCCGCGCACGGACTCGACGACGCCCGCCTTGCGCAGGACGGCGAAGATCTGCTCCAGGTACTGCTGGCTGAGTAGTTGCCGTTCGGCGACGGTCTTGAGACTGGTGGGCTCATCGCCCCCCAATGCCACCTCGACCAGCGCCCTCATCCCGTACTGCGCTTTCGTGGATACCCACATGCCTGGACCTCTCAGTCGAGCCGCTGGCCTCTCACCACTCTACTGCCGCGGCCACCAAGGTGCACGTGTCGCGGCCGCGCGCGATCTCAGCCTAACCGACGGGCCTCACGCGAGCCGGTGCCGGGCCGACGTAGTGGCGGCCGCTGCTGCGCATCAACGCCGCCCCTGCAGGTAAGGCAGCGGGTCCACCGCCCGGCCGTCGAAGCGCACCTCGAAGTGCAGGTGGGGCCCCGTCGACGCGCCCGTGCTGCCCACCCGGCCCAGGACGTCGCCCTGGCGCAACCCCTGCCCGACGCGGACCGTAACGGCGCTCAGGTGGGCGTAGCGCGTCTCCGCGCCGTCGCCGTGATCCAGCACCACGACGTTGCCGTAGCTGCCCCACCAACCGGCTCGGGTGACGACCCCGCTCCTGGCGGCGACGACCGGGGTGCCCATGTTCGCCGCGATGTCGAGCCCCCCGTGGTAACGGTTGCCGTTCACGCTGACGTTACGCCACCCGAACGGCGAGGAGACGCGACCCTCGACGGGGGCCACGAAACCGCCGGCCCCCCAGTCGAGGCCGGCCAGGGCCGTCACCGCCTCGGGCAGGAGGGCCACCTGCACCTCCCGCAACTGCTCCCTCACGCCGGCCTCGGGCGGGGGGGGGGGGGGGGGGGGGGGGGCGCGGGCGGCCCCACCCCCCCCCCCCCCGCCCCCCCCCCCCGCCCGGGGGGGCCGCGGGGCGG
>JACFNR010000017.1:27371-50678 GCA_019454765.1 Trueperaceae bacterium
GCCGCCACCGCGTCGGGCCGGTGGGCCACCTGCACCCCCCGCAACGGCTCCCCCACGCCGGCCGGGGGCGGCGCGCCGCCTGGGGGCGGCGCGCCGGCGAAAGCCAAGCCCACGAGCAGCGCCACGGCAAGGCCGGCGGTGCGCCGCGAGGGGACCCCACGCGCGCGGGGTCCGGAGGCGCCCCGCGCGCGCCGCGCCATCAGCCCTGGCCGAGGGTGGCGAGGAACTCGGCGTTGCTCTTGCTGCGCGCGAGGCGCCCCAGGAGCATCTCCATCGCCTCGGCCGGGTCCATGTCGGAGATGACCTTGCGCAACAGCCACATTTTGGCGAGAACGTCCTCGGTGAGGAGCAGGTCCTCGCGGCGCGTGCCCGACTTGAGGATGTCGATGGCCGGGAAGATGCGGCGCTCCTCGAGGTGGCGGCTCAGGTGGAGTTCCATGTTGCCGGTGCCCTTGAACTCCTCGAAGATCACGTCGTCCATGCGTGAACCCGTCTCCACCAGCGCCGTGGCGAGGATGCTAAGCGAGCCGCCGCCGCGGATGTTTCTGGCGGCACCGAGGAAGCGCTTGGGCCAGTGCAACGCGTTGGAGTCGAGGCCGCCCGACAGCGTGCGGCCGGTGGGGGGCGTGACGAGGTTGTTGGCCCGCGCGAGGCGCGTGATCGAGTCGAGCAGGATCATCACGTGACCGCTGTCCTCGACGATGCGCCTTGCGCGCTCGTGCACGAACTCGGCGACGCGGATGTGGTTGGAGGGCGGCTCGTCGAACGTGCTGGCGATCACCTCGACGCCGTGCACGGACTCGCGGAAGTCCGTGACCTCCTCCGGGCGCTCATCGACGAGCAACACGATGACCTTGATGTCTGGCTCGTTGGCGACCACCGCGTTGGCGATCTTCTTGAGGAGCGTCGTCTTGCCCGCCTTGGGCGGCGCGACGATCAGGCCGCGTTGGCCCCGGCCGATCGGGGCGAGCAGGTCGATGACGCGCGTGGACAGCTCGTTGGAGGTGGTCTCCAGCTTGACGCGCGCCTCGGGGAAGGTCGGGGTGAGCTCCTCGAAGCGGGGTCGCTTGGAGGACTGGAAGGGGTCGACGTTGTTGACGGCCTCGACGCGGATGAGCGTGCCGTAACGCTCGTTGTCGCGCGGGCGCCGCGCCTTGCCCAAGATGAGGTCGCCAGTGCGGAGCCGGAACTGCTTGATGAGACCTGCCGAGACGATGACGCTTCGCGTGTTGTTCTGGAGTAGCGACTCCTGGAGGAAGCCGTAGCCGTCCGACGAGATCTCGAGGTAGCCGCGCACAAGCCGCAGCCCCTCGCCCTCCGCCGACCGCTCGAGGATGGCCACGACGAGGTCGTCCTTGCTCATCTGGCGGTAGTCGTCGAGCTGCACCTCCTTGGCGAGCAGGTGAAGCTCCGGGAGGATCTTCGAGTGGAGTTCACGGAAGTTGTAACCGGGTTTGCGCGGCGCGCGGTTGCGGCGGTTGCGGCCGCCGCGTCCCCTGCCGCCCTGCTCACCGCCGTGGTCGCCGTCGTCGTGTTCGTGATCTTCGCCGAAGCCGGCGTCGTCATCGTGCCCGCCGCTCGGGCGCTCCGCCGGCTCGGCCGCCGCGTCGGCTCCGTTAGCGGTGCCCGACTTGCCACCCGTTGGCGCGCCGGCTGGCGCGGCCACGGGCCGATTCTCGTCGACGTCTTGCGGGGCCGCCGGCTCGGACGCCGCCGCCTTGGCTCCCCGTGGCGCCCGTGGACTCTTGGCTGGGGCGGCCGCGGCCGCCCCAGCGGCCGGCGCCTCCGGGTTCTTGCGTGGCCTACCGCGTTTGCGGGGCGCCGGGGCCTCGGCGGCCGCGCCGGTGTCGGCGCGGACGGCTTGCGCTTCGTCTTCCTTTGGGCTCATCCCATCTCCTAAACGAACTTCACGTTCGGCCTGCGGCGGTCACCGGGTGCATGAACCGTGGACTCGTGGCCGGCACCTGCGCCCCTCGGCCCGGCGTGCGCGCCGGCGTTGGCGGTTGCGCTCACCAGCGCGGCCGTGGTCCCTGCGGGACCGCCCGGGGACCGATGCGCCTTGGAGGCATGCGGGCGCTGGGCCGGTGAGCGTGGCTGGGTGGTTACGGCAGTGTGCGGGCAGAGCCGCTCGAGCTGGTTACGGTGATGCACCGGGCAGTTGTGCTTCGGGGTAGCAGCCGTGCCGATTGACGTGCCTCGCGCCTGCTGCTACGTTTGAGTCTAGCGCCGACGCTCCCAGTTGTAAAGTGTTCGCGCTGCGAGGGATGTGACGACGTTCACCTCCCCGCCCGCGCCGGGGCCACTCGCCCGGTGCGACGCCGGTAGATCCGGCGAGGCGATGACGGGAACGCGCCTCGCGCCATGCCACCTGCAGCGAGCCGGGGACGGTGAGAGCCCGGCGGTTGGGCGGGCACGCCAGGCATCATCCCCGAGCCGCTCCCCGAACCCGCGGTCGCCACGCACGAGGGCCGCGGCGGTAGACGGAGCCGGGTGGCGCCCGCCACAGCGCCGGGCCGTTCGCGAGCGCGAGCGGCCGCCGAGGCCGACGCCCGCTGCGGGCGTACGGCGAAGTTGGGTGGTACCGCGCTCCCCGGGGGCGCCCCAACGGCGGTACGGTCGGGGCGCCCCCGTCGTTCGCCGTCGGCTCCCGGAACCGAGGTGAGGCAGATGTTCGACGAGGTCAGGAGCGACGTGGACTTCCCGGCGTTGGAGGGACGGATCGCCGCGCTGTGGCGCGAGCGCGACGTCTTCAGGCGCTCCGTGGCGCGGCCCGCCCCACGGGGCGACTGGGTCTTCTACGAGGGGCCGCCGACGGCCAACGGGAAGCCGGGCGTGCACCACGTGATCGCCCGCGCCTTCAAGGACCTGTTCCCGCGCTTCAAGACCATGCAGGGTCACCGCGTGAGCCGCAAGGGTGGCTGGGACACTCACGGCCTGCCCGTCGAGATCGCCATCGAGAAGCGCCTCGGCTTCACCAACAAGGCGCAGATCGAGGAGTACGGCATAGCAGAGTTCAACGCCCTGTGTCGCGCGGACGTGTTCAGCAACATCCAGGACTGGACGTTGATGACAGAGCGCATCGGCTTCTGGATCGACATGGACGACCCGTACATCACGTACACGAACGAGTACATCGAGTCGTGTTGGTGGATCCTGAAGGACCTCTTCGACCGCGGCCTGCTGGTCGAGGATTACAAGACCACCTGGCATAGCCCCAGCTCGAACACCACGCTCGCGTCTCACGAGGTGGCGCTCGGGTACCGCGAGGACGTCGAGGACCCCTCCGTCTACCCGAAGTTCCCGGCCGTGCTGCCGGACCTGGTCGAGCGCGGCGTCGTGCCTGACGCCGCGCGCCCCGTCTACTTCCTGGCGTGGACGACCACCCCCTGGACGCTGGCCGCCAACACTGGCCTGGCGGTGCTGGGCGACGCCACCTACGCGCTGGTGGAGGCGCCGGCTCGCCACGACGCGCCCGGCGGCGACCGCGACCTCTACCTGGTGGCGGCCGCGCTCGTCGACGCCGTCTTCCCGGACGGGGCGCCGCGCGTCCTGGCGACGGTGCAGGGCGCCGCGCTCGTGGGGGCGCGCTACCGGCCGCTCCTCGTGGGGCGCCCGGCCGAGGGCGCCGACCCGGCCGCCGGCCACCGCGTGGTGGCCGACGACTTCGTCAGCCTCGACGACGGCACCGGCATCGTGCACGTCGCGCCCGCCTACGGCGACCTCGACGTCGGCCGCGCCCACGGGCTCCCGACCGTGTTCTCGGTCGACTTGACCGGCAGGGTGATGCCCGAGGTCAGGCTGGTGGGGTCGGACGCCACGGGCGCCGGACCGTACGCCGGCACCTGGTTCAAGGACGCCGACGCGGCCATCACGCGCGACCTCGACGCGGCCGGGCTGATGTTCCGTTCCGGCACGCTCCTGCACGCCTACCCCATGAACTGGCGCGACGACCTCCCCCTCATGAACGTCGCCAAGCGCAGCTGGTACATCCGCACCACCGCCGTGAAGGACCTTCTCCTGGCCAACAACGACAGGGTCGGCTGGCACCCCGACCACGTCCGCACGGGCCGTTTCGGGAAGTGGCTGGAGAACAACATCGACTGGGCGCTGAGCCGCGAGCGGTACTGGGGCGCCCCGCTGCCGATCTGGGAGAACCCCGACGGCAGCCGCAAGGTCTGCGTCGGCACGGTGGCGGAACTGGAGCGACTCACGGGTCGCGACCTGAAGGGGCTCGACCTGCACCGGCCGTTCGTCGACGAGGTCACGTTCGAGCTGGACGGCGAGCTCTACCGGCGGGTGCCGTACACGGTGGACGTCTGGTTCGAATCCGGGGCCATGCCGTACGCGCAGTGGCACTACCTCGGCGACGCCTCCACCGACGCGGCGAAGCGCGACCTCGCCCAGCACTTCCCCGCCGACTACATCTGCGAGGCCATCGACCAGACGCGCGGCTGGTTCTACTCGCTGCACGCCCTCGCCACGCTCCTCACCGACCCGGGCGACGCCGCCACAGGTCGCGCTCCCGGCCCCCTCGCCCACCTGAGCCCGCCGACGTCCGCCTTCAAGAACCTGAACGTGCTCGGTCACATCGTGGACGAGAAGGGCGAGAAGATGTCGAAGTCGCGCGGCAACGCCGTCGACCCGTGGGCGGTGCTCGACGCGCAGGGCGCGGACGCCCTCCGCTGGTACCTCTACTCCGCCTCGCCGCCCGAGGCGACGAAGCGCTTCAGCGCCGGCCTCGTCGAGGAGACGCTCCGCGACTTCTTCATGACGCTCTGGAACGTCTACGGCTTCTTCGTGCTGTACGCCAACCTAGAGCTGCCCGACCTGGCCGCCGCCCCGACGGCCGACGAGCGGCCGCTCGTCGACAGGTGGCTCCTAGCGCGGCTCAACGCCGTCACGAAGGCGGTCACGGAGGCCCTCGAGGACTTCGACCCGACCACCGCCAGCCGCGCCATCCGCGACTTCGTCGTCGACGAGGTGAGCAACTGGTACGTGCGCCGCAACCGCCGCCGCTTCTGGCGCGCTGGCGCACCGGGCGCCGATGGGGCGCGCACCCTCGACCCCGACGCGCTCGCGGCCTACGCGACGCTGCACGAGGCGCTCGTCACGGTAGCCAAGCTCATGGCCCCGATGGCGCCCTTCACCAGCGAGGCGCTGTACCAGAACCTCGTGCTGAAGGTCGACCCAACGGCGCCCGACAGCGTGCACCTCGCGGCGTGGCCGACGTGGACGACCGCGGCGGGTGACGACGCCCTGAGCCGCGACATGCGGGCGCTCATGCGCCTAGTCGAGCTCGGTCGCGCCGCGCGCGCCGCCTCAGGGGTCAAGCTGCGGCAGCCGCTGCCCGAGGTGCTGGTGCGCCTCCGCAGCGAGGAGGAGCTGGCCGGCGTGCGCGCCCTGGCGGATCAGCTGCAGGACGAACTCAACGTCAAGGCCGTGCGCTTCCTGGCGGTGACCGACGACTTCGTCGATTACACGGTGAAACCGAACCTACCGCGCGTCGGCAAGCGCCTCGGCAAGCTCGTGCCGCGCCTGCGGGCGGCGCTCGCCGCGGGCGACGGGCGCGCCATCGCCGCCGACGTGCGCGCCGCGCGCGCCACCCGCATCGACCTCGGCGACGAGGTGGTGGAGCTGGAACCCGAGGACCTCCTCCTCGACGCGCGCAGCCCGGAGGGGTACGAGGCGCAGGCCGAGCAGGGCTACCTGGTGGCGCTCGACACCCGCGTGACGCCGCCCCTGCGCCGTGAAGGCTTGGCGCGCGACGTCGTGCGGCTGGTCCAGAACGGCCGCAAGGCGGCCGGACTCGACGTGGCGGACCGCATCCGCCTCACCGTCACGGGCAGCGGCGAGCTGGGCGAGGCGCTGAGCGAGCACGCCGCCACGCTGGCGCGAGAGGTCCTGGCCACGTCCCTCACGCTCGCCGAGCCTCCCGCCGGCGCCCACGTGGAGGAGCACGAGCTGGAGGGCGAGCGACTGCGGTTCGGCATCGAGCGCGCCTGACCAATGCGCGCCGCCGGTTAACACGCGGGGACCTTCGGCCTCGGCACGGCGACGAGGCTGCGGTACAATCGACGTCAGGCGCGGCGCCACCTCCCAAGGGTGGCGCCGACACACGCCCGAACGGGGCGCCGCGGCCGAGGCCGCGACTGCGCCCCACAGCGGGCGGCGGAAGGCAGTGATCACATGAAGATCGGCATCAACGGGTTCGGGCGCATCGGTCGCCAGATCTACCGCATCGCTCACGGCCGCGGCCTCGACGTCGCGATCGTCAACGACCTGACCGACACGGCCACCCTGGCCCACCTGCTCAAGTACGACTCGAACTACGGCCGCTTCCCCGGCGAGGTGGGTCACGACGAGACCAACCTGCTCGTCGACGGGCAGAAGGTCGCCGTCACGGCGCACCGCGACCCGGCCGAGATCCCCTGGGCGGCGCACGGCGTCGACATCGTGGTGGAATCGACCGGCATCTTCACCAAGCGGGCCCAGGCGGCCGTCCACCTGACGGGCGGGGCCAAGAAGGTGTTGATCAGCGCCCCCAGCCCCGACTCGGACTTCGACATCATGCTCGGGGTGAACGAGGAGGGTTACGACCCCGTCAAGCACGAGGTGGTCTCTAACGCCTCCTGCACGACCAACTCCCTGGCGGGCGTCATGAAGGTGCTCGACGAGGTGTTCGGGGTGGAGCAGGCGCTCATGACGACCATCCACTCCTACACGAACGACCAGCGCATCCTCGACGCCCCCCACAAGGACCTGCGGCGCGCGCGCAACGCGGCCACCAACATCATCCCGACCTCGACCGGCGCCGCCAAGGCCGTCGCCAAGGTGTTGCCGCAGTACAAGGGCATCTTCGACGGTTCGTCGCTGCGGGTGCCGACGGCCACCGGCTCGATCTCGGACGTCACGGCGCTGCTCAAGCGCGAGGCGAGCGTCGACGAGGTCAACGGCGCCCTCGCCGCCGCCGCCGCCGGCCCCCTGGCAGGCATCGTCCGCTACACCACCGACCCGATCGTGTCGGCCGACATCGTCGGCGACCCGCACTCCGGCATCGTCGACAGCCTCCTCACCAAGTGCCAGGGTCGGCTCGTCAAGGTGTTCGTCTGGTACGACAACGAGTGGGGCTACTCCAACCGCATGGTCGACGTGCTCCAGCTCATGGGCAAGGGTTTCTGAGGGGTAGCGGCGTGCCGCGCGGGGTCGACGACCTGGACGTGGCGGGCAAGCGCGTCCTCTTGCGGGTGGATTTCAACGTGCCCGTTCTGGCGGGCGGCGCCGTCGCCGACGACACGCGGATCCGCGCCGCCCTGCCCACCATCCGGTCGCTACTCGACAGGGGCGCCACGCTCGTCATCGTCTCGCACTTCGGCCGGCCGAAGGGGCGCACCGACGACCGCTACCGACTGGCCAAGGTGGCGGAGCGGTTGGCTCAGCTGTTGGGCCGGCCGGTGCGTTACGAGGCGACGTCGGGGCCGGCAAGCGCCGAGCAGCAGGCGTTCGTTGCGGCCGCGCCCGCGGGCAGCGTCACGTTGGTCGAGAACAGCCGCTTCGACGCCCGCGAGGAGGCCAACGACCCCGGCCTGGCGCGGGTCCTCGCCTCGTACGCCGACGTGTACGTTAACGACGCCTTCGGGGCCGCCCACCGCGCGCACGCGACCACGGAGGCGGTGGCGCGTCTCCTGCCCAACGCGGCCGGCCGGCTTCTGACGGCCGAACTCGCCGCCCTGTCGCGGCTGGTAGAGGCGCCCGAGCGGCCGTTCGCGGTCGTGTTGGGCGGGGCCAAGGTCAGCGACAAGCTGGCCGTCATCGAGCGCCTGTTGCGGCTCGCCGACACGGTCGTGATAGGCGGCGCGATGGCCTACACCTTCGTGGCCGCGCAGGGCGGCGCCGTCGGCCGGTCGCTGGTCGAACCGGACATGTATGGCGTGGCCCGCGATGTCATGGAGCAGGCCGAGGCGCGGGGCGTGGCTCTGTTGCTGCCGGCAGACTCCGTGTGCGCGGCCGCCATCCAGGCGGGCGTGGCCACCTCCGTGCACCCGTCGGGCGCCATACCGGCGGACCTCATGGGGCTCGACGTCGGCCCGCGCGCCGTGGCCGCGTTCGAGGCGGCCCTGGCGCCCGCCAAGACCGTCTTCTGGAACGGTCCGCTGGGCGTGTTCGAGACGCCTCCGTTCGATGCCGGCACGCGCGCCGTGGCGCTGGCCATCGCCAGGCTGAACGCCTTCACCGTCGTGGGCGGCGGCGACTCCATCGCGGCCCTCAACGCGGTCGGGGTGGCGGACCGCGTCTCGCACGTGTCGACGGGGGGCGGGGCGTCGCTCGAGTACCTCGAGGGGCGAGCCCTACCGGGCGTCGCCGCCCTCGAGGGGGCGTAGCGGTGTCGTACCGCCCGTTCATCACCCTCGACAAGCAGCGCTTCGGCAAGCCGACCAGCCCGGTCCAGGCCGAGGTCGCCAACGTGGCGGGCGACTACACCTACCTGACGCGCGGCTACTACGCGTCGCTCGACAGCGAACTGGCCGGCAAGGTGGTGATCCCCTCGGCGGCGGAGTCGCTCGACGCCTACGTCGCCGCCATCGCCATGGAGAAGGCGCGGCTGGCCGGGATACCCATCCCCGAGCACGAGATTGTCACGGACCGCTTCCCGGAGCCGCCCATGATGGCCTACCCGCTCAACCCGTTCAGCGTCCGCGGCGAGTTGCTGCTGGACGCCGCGGCGGTGGAGTCGCGCCGCAAGGGCCTCACCTACACGGGCAAGTACGCCGTGTTGGTGCAGCGCCTTCCCGGCGACCACCGCGTCGACGTGCTGCGGTTGGTGCTCGGCACCACCGCGGTGCCGGAGTACCAGGCGTTCGGCGCCAGGCTGTTCGAGGTCTTCCGGCTGCCGCTCATGCGGGTGCGCGTGATCGTGACGCCCAAGGAGTACCAGTTGTCGGCAATCGAGCCGCTGCCGTTCAAGGACCTCGACGACGCCGAGCGCGGCGTGCTGGAAGGGATGGGCACGTGGCGCGCCTAGCCATCTTCACGGAGCGCTACACCATCCGCTCGTCCGTCGAGCTGACGGCGCTCACGAACTTCCGCCTGGCGGCCTTCGAGCTGGGGCACGAGCTGGACTTCCTCTTCAAGCACGAGCTCAAGTACCTGAAGAACTACGACGGCATCTTCATCAGGGCGCTCACCGACCCGCTCAACGCGTCCTACGTGGTCGCGCGCCAGGCGGAGCTACTCGGCAAGCGCGTGCTGGACCACTCGAGCGCCATCCTCATCTGTTGCGACAAGGTCAACATGTACGCGCGCCTCATGGCGCAGGGGGTGCAGGTCCCGGAGACGCGCTTCCTGGAGGAGGCCGACCTGACGGCCATGACGGCGGCGCGACTGTTCGAGGAGCTCGGCACCCCGCTCGTCGTCAAGGCGCCCAACTCGAGCTTCAGCGCCTACGTCGACAAGGTCGCCACCCCCGACGCGTTCGTCAAGGTCGGCAAGCGCTTCCTGCGACGCGCCGACCGGGTGGTGGTGCAACAGTACATCCCGAGCGACTTCGACTGGCGCGTCATCACCCTGGACGGGCGCGTGCTGGCGGTGGTCAAGTACGCCTTCGCTCCGGCGCAGTGGAAGCTGATGGACCGCTCCGACTCGGGCGAGTGGGCGCGGACCGTGGCGACGCACCGCGACGAGGCCAACCCGAAGCTGGTGTCGACCGCCCTCGCCGCCGCCAACGCCATCGGCACGAGCCTGTACGGCATCGACCTGAAGGAGATCGACGGCGAGTTCTACGTGATCGAGGTCAACGACAACCCGACCATCGCGGCCGGCGACGAGGACCAGGCGAACCCCGAGATCTACGGCGAGATCATCAGCTACCTGGCTGGTGATGCCTGAGCTTCCCCCACCTCTCGAGCACGACCATCGCGCGGTGGCGCGCCCTGCCCCACCGGCTGACCTTGTCGAAGAAGTCGCGCTTGATGGGTAGGTGAACGGCGTCGGCCCGGCTCGTGCCGTCCGGCACGAGCGGGTCGTGCAGGTAGAGGTGGTCGTCGTCGAAGCCGGTCACCGCCACCCAGTGCGGGACGCGCTCGTCGTAGAGCCGGTAGCCGGACAGCAGCACGAGCGGCACCGCGCCCCGCGCCAGGGCGTCCGCGACGTCCTGATGCCCGAAGTCGCGCAGCTCGACCTTCCCGCCCAGCGCCCGCAGCTCCCGCTCGAAGGTCGTGTGCGCGATGCGCACGACCTCCTTCTTCTCGCCGCGCACGTTGTCCTCGAACGGCACGCCCGCCTGAGACGTGACGACCACCGCCTGGAAGCCGCGCCTCAGCGCCGCTACGGCCAGGCCGTGGGCGCTGCAGCCGCCGTGCCCCGACAGCATGAACACGGTCGTCGCCTCGCGCCAGAGGGCCAGCTCGAGCCACCGCTCCGGCGGCACGGGGTAACCGTGGAAACGCATCGCCATGATGAGCGCGGCGGGCCCACAGGTGAAGTCGAGCGTCTGCGGGTAGTACGGGACGCCGAGGACCGTGGCGCTGCCGCTGACGAAGCGCTTGTACATGCGCAGGGCGCTGGAGTGGTCCTCGTAGTAGTCGGCCGTGCTGCCCCTGACCTTGTAGCCCGCCGCCTGGTAGAGGGAGATGGCGGCGGCGTTGTCCTCGCGCACCTCCAGGCGCATGACGATGGCGCCGCGCTCGCGCGCGCCCTCCTCGGCGGCGGCCAACAGCTGCCGCGCCACGCCGCGCCCGCGGTGAGCCGGGTTGACGATCATCGAGTAGAGCCGGGCCGCCTCGAAGCCGCGCCTGAAGAGCACGATGGCGTCGCCCACCACCCTCCCGTCGACCTCGCTCACCCACACGTCGGTGCTGTCGCGCCCTAGGAGGCGCGCGAGCGACGCGCGCGACAGGCGGTCGCCCGGGAACCCGGCCTCGAGCTCGAGCAGCGCATCGAGGTCGGGCCTCCCGGCGCGCCGCACGACCACGCCGCTCGCCCGCACCTCCGTCACGGCGGTCACGAGGTCAGTAGCTCCGTCACCGCCTCCCGCATGGCGGGCGCCACAGCGGCAACGTCGCCGACGATGCCGTAATCGGCGACCTTGAAGATGGGCGCGTCCGCGTCCTTGTTGACGGCGACGATGACCTTCGAGCGGTTCATCCCGGAGAGGTGCTGCACCGCTCCCGAGATACCGAGCGCGATGTAGAGGTCGGGGCTGACGCTCTTACCCGTCTGACCGACCTGCTCGTCGTACGGGCGCCAGCCGGCGTCCACCACGGCGCGCGTGGCGGCCACCCCCGCGCCGAGCGCCGTGGCCAGCGAGGTCACGTCGCGCTCGAACGCCTCGGGGCTGCCGAGGCCGCGCCCGCCCGCCACGACCACCTTGGCCTCCTCGAGGGGGACCCGCCCGCCCACCGCGGCGGCGCGAGCGCCGACCTGCACCCGCCCGTCTCCCGGCGCGGCGGCGGGCGCGAACTCGACCACGCTACCGGCAGCGCCCGTCTCGGCGGGCTTGAACACGTTGGGCTTCACGGTGACGACGCAGGCGCCGGCGCCCGCCGTCCTCACGGTCTCCGTGACGCGCGCGAGGTAGCTCAGGCGCCTCGCCTCGAGGCCGGCGCCGGCGCGTTCGAGGTGGGTGACGTCCTCGAGCAGGGCAGCGCCGAGCCTGACGGCCACCCGCGGCGCCACGCTCTGGCCGAAGCGGTTCGCCGCCAGGAGCACCAGCCGGGCGCCGAGGGCGGTGGCGAGCTCGGTGACGGCCGTGGTCGCCGGCTCGGCCGTGAGCGGGCCGGCCGTGGCGACGTGGTGGACGTGGGGGACGTGCTTAGCCAGCGCGTCGGCGGCCTCGCGGGGGCCGAACACGAGCGCGTGGAGCCCGTCCTCCGCGCCAACGCCTCGCGCCACGGTCACGAGTTCGAGGGCGCTACGCTGAAGGCGCCCGTCGGGCGCGCTCGTCACCAACAGGGTCGGGTTCATCTCATCGGCTCCCGTCACAACACCTTGGCCTCGTCGCGCAGCAGGCGGACGAGCTCCTTGGCGGCGGTGGCGGCGTCGCCACCGATCATCTTGCCCAGTCTGTCGCGCGACTGGATCTCCTGAGCGACGACCACCGTCAGGGGGGCGTCGACCCCGAACTCGTCGGGGCCGCGCTTCGTCAGCTCCTTGCGCTTGGCCTTCATGATGTTGGGCAGGGTGGGGTAACGCGGCTCGTTCAGGCCCTGCTGCGTCGTGACCACTGCCGGAAGCGGCAGGGTCAGGTCCTCGTGGCCGTCGTCGGTGTCGTGCGTCACGCGCAGCGTGCGGCCCTCTAGCTCGAGCGCGGTCGTCCAGTCGGAGTGCGGCCAACCGAGCGCCTCCGCGAGGGCGGGCCCGAGCGCGGCGCTGTCCCAGTCGGCCTGCTTGCCGCCGACGAACACCAGCTCCGCCCCCTCCGCGCGTACGAGTTCGGCGAGGGCGCGGGCCTCCGTGATCGGGTCGAGGGCGGCGTCCGTCTCGACGTGCACCGCCCTGTCGGCACCCAGGGCGAGCGCGGTGCGAAGCGCCTCCTCGAAGCGCGCCGGCCCCAACGCGGCCGCCGTGATCTCGATGTCGTGGCCGGCCTCGCGCAGGCGGATGGCCTCCTCCACGCCGTACTCGTCCATGCCGTCGATCACGAACGTCACGCCGCTCAGGTCCACGCCGCCGCCGGCCGCGCGGATGCGCGCCTCCGCGTCGGGCACCTGCCTGATGATGGTCATCACCTTCACTACCTGCACCTCCAGGGCGCCGCGCGGCGGCGCCGGTGTACTTCTCGCTCCCGGCCGCGG
The DNA here is from genome assembly GCA_019454765.1 of Trueperaceae bacterium. Lineage (NCBI taxonomy): Bacteria > Thermotogati > Deinococcota > Deinococci > Trueperales > Trueperaceae > Trueperaceae bacterium. The sequence goes on from JACFNR010000017.1 coordinate 40,160, forward strand.
CCGTGGCCGCGGCCCCGCTAGTGCGGCCGACGGCCCGGCCAACGCCTCATTCTAGGACGTGGCGCGCGATCACCAACCGTTGGATCTCGTTGGTCCCCTCGTAGATCTGGTTCAGCTTCACGTCGCGCATGAGCTTCTCCACCGGGAACTCGTCCATGTACCCGTAGCCGCCGAAGATGTTGATGGCTTCCTGCGCCCCCGCGAAGGCGGCGTCGGACGCGTACGCCTTGGCGATGGCGGCCGCCTCGGCGTGCGGCCGGCCCGTGTCGGCGAGCCAGGCGGCGTGGTACGTCTGCCACCGCGCCGTCTCCAAGGCGATCTTCATGTCGGCCAGCTTGAACTGGATCGCCTGGAAGCGCGCGATCTTGCCCCCGAACGCCTCGCGCTCGAGCGCGTAGGCGCGCGCCTCGTCCAGCGCCCGCCGCAACACCCCGACGGAGCCCGCGGCGACCGGCACCCTGGTGCGATCGAGGGTCCGCATGGCGATCTTGAACCCCTCCCCCACCTCGCCGAGCAGGTTGGCGCGCGGCACGCGCACGCCGTCCAGCACGAGCTCGTAGGTCGGGCTCGCGCGCTGGCCGAGCTTGCCGTGGAGCTTGTTGGCACCGAACCCGGGTCGGTCCGTCTCCACCACGACCGCGACCGTGCCCCTGTGCCTCAGCGCCGGGTCGACGGTCGCGAACACCACGTTGAAGTCGGCGACGCCCCCGTTGGAGATCCACGTCTTCGTGCCCGTGAGCACGATCTCGTCGCCGACCAACTCCGCGCGGGTGGCGAGGCCGGCCGCGTCGGAGCCGTTGTTCGGCTCCGACAGCGCGAACGCCGCCAGGCGGGGACCGGCAGCGAGCGGCCCCAGAAACCGCTCTTGCTGCTCGGGCGTGCCCGCCAGCAGCAGCGGCGTGATGCCGAGCTCGGAGGCCATGAGCACCGTGTAGATGCCCATGCAGCCGTAGCCGAACTCCTCGCCGATGATGGCCTCGTCCAGGAGGCCGAGTCCCAGGCCCCCGACCGCCGCCGGCACGCCCACGTTGAGGAGCCCGACCTCGAACGCCGCCGCGACGACCTCGGCGGGGTAGCTGGCCTCGCGGTCGTGGCGAGCCGCCACGGGCATCACCGCGTCCCTGACGAAGTCGCGCGCCAGGCGTTGGAACTGTTTCTGCTCGTCGCTCAGCTCGAAACCGATCAAGGTGCGCTCCTCTGCGGGCTCAACGCTCCAGCTCCCGGTAGATCTGCCGGTGGATGACCATGCGCTGGATCTCGCTAGTGCCCTCGTAGATCTCGGTCACGCGAGCGTCACGGAAGTAGCGCTCGACCGGGTAGTCCTTCGTGTAGCCGTACGCGCCGAGGACCTGGACGGCGGCGTGCGTCACCCGGTTGGCAGTCTCGGAGGCGAACAGCTTGGCCATCGCCGCCTCGCGCGTCGTGCGCTTCCCCTGGTCCTTCAACCAGGCGGCGCGGTGCGTCAGGAGGCGCGCCGCCTCGATCCCGAGGAGCATGTCGGCCAGCTTGAACCCGACCGCCTGGTGCTCGTGGATGGCCTGCCCGAACGACGTCCGCGTGAGCGCGTAGTCGCGGGCCGCCTCGTACGCCGCGCGGGCGATGCCGACCGACAGGGCGGCGATGCCGATGCGGCCACCGTCGAGGCCCGCCATGGCCAGCACGAACCCCTGCCCCACCTGACCGAGCACGAGCCCGTCGGGCACGTAGCAGTCCTCGAGCGTGACGGTCGTCGTCAGGGCCGCGTGCTGTCCGAGCTTCTCCTCCGGTTTGCCGAAGCTCAGCCCGGGGGTGTCCTTCTCCACCAGGAAGCACGTCACGCCGCGTGCCCCCGCCGCGGGGTCGGTCTTCGCGAGCACCAGGTAGAGCTGCGCCTCGCCGCCCGAGGTGATCCAGGCCTTGGTGCCGTTGAGCAGCCAGCCGCCCGCGTGGCGCGTTGCCCGCGACTCCATGGCGGCGGCGTCGGAGCCGCTGTTCGGCTCAGTCAGGCAGAACGCGCCGACCCACTCCCCGCTGGCCAGCCGCGGCAGGTAGCGCTGCCTCTGCTCCTCGTTGCCGTGCTTCAGGAGCAGAGACTGCGGCAGCCCGTTGGTGACGCTCATGATGGTGGCGTGGGAGGCGTCCACCGCCGCGATCTCCTCGAGCAGGACCACGTACTCGAGGTTGCCGAGCCCCGCGCCACCGTACTCGGGCGGCGTGAGCGTGCCGAGCAGCCCCAGTTCGCCCATCTTCCTGAGGGTCGGCCACGGGAAGCGCGGCTCGCGGTCGAGCGCGCCGGCCACGGCGAGGATCTCGCGGCGCGCGAACTCCCGCACCGTGCGCTGCATGCTCAAGAGGTCTTCAGGCAGCGAGAAGTCCACGCTCGTCGTCTCCTACGGCAGGTCGCCCGACGCGAGTATACCGGCGGCGACGCCCCCGCCCCTCACGCCCTAGACTGAGTACATGAACGCCAAGGAGCTGCTCCTCAAGGTCCCCGAGGCGGTGAAGGTCGACCCGGCCGCCCCACGCTCCGTCGTGCAGTACGACATCTCCGAGCCCGTCTACCACGTGATCGAGAACGGCGCGGTCAGCGCCCACGTGGGCACCGCCGCCGCCGCCGACGTCACCATCAAGGTGGGCGACGACGACCTCATGCGGCTGTTCGAGGGGAGGTTGAACCCCATGACGGCGATGTTCACCGGGAAGCTGAAGGTGCGCGGCAACGTCGGCCTGGCGCAGCGCCTCCTCGGCATGGTCGACAGGGAGCAGCTGGAGGCGGCGCGGGCGCGGCTCCAGGAGGACGCCTGAGGTCCCCCGCGGTCACCGGTAGTGGCTGACCTCGTGACCGACGTACCTCCCGGCCTGGTACACGAACCGGGCCGAGAAGTGCCCCGGCCGGTCCAGCCACGGCAGGAAGTGCCTGTCGCCCTCCCATAGGTGCAGCTCGGCGAGCCGGTCGCTCCTGACCCAGAAGAGCTCGCCCTCGCTCGAGTTGCGCGGCCGACCCTCGAACGAGGTCACGACGTAGACGAACGTGTAGACGTCGGGCTGGTCGCCGTCGGCAGGGAACGTGATCACGCCCTTGAGTTCGGCGGCGAGCACCGTCAGGCCCGACTCCTCGGCCACCTCCCGGCGCATGCACTGCTCGGGCGACTCGCCGGGCTCCACCTTGCCGCCCAGGCCGTTCCACTTGCCGCGCCCCGGGTCGTGCCGAGGACCGCGGCGCAACATCAGCGTCTCGTCGCCCCGTCGCAGGTAGGCGAGCGTCGTGAGCCGCGGCGCGGCCGCCGTCACCCGGCCGCCTCGGTCAGCCGCTCCAGCTCGCGCAGCAGCTCGTCGCGCACCGCCGGGGCGTCCTCGAGGAGGTCGCCGCGGTGGCGGCGCACCCTCACGAAGGCGGCGGGGCCGGCACCGCGCTGCGCCAGCCAGCGGGCGACGAACCTGCCCGCGCCCAGTTGCGCCGCCGTCCCGACGCCGGGCGTTGGCGCCGTCAGGACCACGCGCTCGCGCGCGCCCGCCTCCGACTCGAGCACCAACAGCACCTCGAACCTCCCACCCTTGGGCGTCAGGAACACCTGCTCGAGGCGGTCGGCCCTCACGTCGCCGGCTAGTCGCTGCTGGTGGTGCCCGCCGCGGCGTCGAGACCGAACGCCGTGTGAACGGCCTCGAGGGCGGCCTGGGCGTGCTCGGCGGGGATGAGGACGCTGATGCGGACCTCGCTCGTCGTGATCATGTCGATGTTGGCGTTCACGGCGGCCACGGCGTCGAACATGCGGCCTGCCACGCCCGGGGTGGAGCCGATGGCGATGCCCACGATGGACAGCTTGGCGACCTCGGTGTCGACCTCCGCCCGGGCGCCCATCTCCGCCAGCACCGGCCGCAGGGCGTCGAGCGCGTCGGCCACGACGCCCTTGCCGACGATGAACGCCATCTGCTGCCGGCTGTCGGCCGCGCCCCTCACCCCCTGGATGATCATGTCTACGCTCACGTCGGCGGCGCCGAGCGCGCCGAAGATCCTGCCCGCCACGCCGGGCCTGTCCGGCACGTCGTGAAGGTCGATGCGGGCGTGGTTCATGTCGAGGGCCACGCCCGTGACGGGTCTGTCGGCGATCATGCTCATCTGGCCCTCCTTGGGGCGCGGCAGGCTGGTGACGATGGTCCCCGGCGCGTTCCCGAACGACGACCGCACGTGCACGCGCACGCCGTAGCGCCGGGCGTACCAGACGCTGCGCGGGTGCAGCACCTTGGCGCCCTGGCTCGCCAGCTCGATCATCTCGTCGTAATCGACCGCCGCGAGCTTGGTCGCGCTCGTGAGCCGGTGCGGGTCGGTGGTGAAGACGCCGTCGGTGTCGGTGAAGATCTCGCACTCCGGCACCCCGAGGGCGGCCGCGAGCGCCACGGCCGTCGTGTCGGAGCCGCCACGCCCGAGGGTCGTGATGGCGCCGGCGGCGTCGGCGCCCTGGAAGCCCGCCACGACCACGACGTCGACGTCGGCGAGGGCCGCCAGGACCGGGCCAGGATCGACCTCGAGGATGCGCGCGGCGCCGTGGTGCGAATCGGTCAGGAAGCCCGCTTGCGCCCCCGTGCACGAGCGAGCGGCCACGCCGCGCTCCTGCAGGGCCATGGCCACCAGGGCGATGCTCTGCTGCTCGCCGGTGGCCAGCAACACGTCGAGCTCCCGTCGGCGCGGCCTGGCGGCGACCTCGCGCGCCATGCCGATCAGGCGGTCCGTCGTGCGGCCCATGGCCGACACGGTGACCACCACCTTCTCGCCCGCGGCCACCGCTCGCTCGATGCGTGTCGCCACCTTGCCGATCCTGTCGACGTCGCCCACGCTCGTGCCGCCGTACTTCTGCACCCGCACGGGCCAGCGCAGCTCCCTTGGCGACCTGGGCGGTGGGACGGCGGCGGGATCGGTGGCTGAGCGTTCCATATGGCGGTGGAGCTTACCGCGCACGGCGCACCACGCGCCAGGGGCGTCTCACCAGGCATAATCGAGGCATGAGCAACAGTGCCCCCGCAATCCGCGTTGCCGTCGTGGGAGCCGGACCGGCAGGCTTCTACGCCGCAGAGGCGCTCGTCAAGACGCTGGGCGACGCCGTGTCGGTCGACCTCGTCGAGCGTCTCCCGGCCCCATACGGCCTCGTGAGGTACGGGGTGGCCCCCGACCACGAGAAGATGAAGTCGGTCACGCGCCTCTACGACCGCACGCTGGCCGACCCGCGCGTGCGCTTCCTCGGCAACGTCGACTTCGGCCGCGACCTCACGCTCGAGGACCTGCGGCGCCACTACCACGCCGTGATCCTGGCGGTCGGCTCGGCCCACGACCGGCGCCTCGGCGTGCCGGGCGAGGACCTGCCCGGCAGCCTGTCCGCCACCGAGTTCGTGGCCTGGTACAACTCCCACCCCGACTACCGGGAGCTCGAGGTCCCCCTGGACGCCAAGACGGCCGTGGTGATCGGCGTCGGCAACGTGGCCATCGACGTCACCCGCGTGCTGGCCAAGACCGTGGCCGAGCTGAGCGCCACGGACATCGCCGACCACGCGCTGGACCACCTCGCCGGTTCGACGATCGAGGACATCGTGATCGTCGGTCGGCGCGGGCCGGCCGAGTCCAAGTTCACGACCAAGGAGCTCCGCGAGCTGGGGGAGCTGGCGAACGCCGACATCGTCGTGCGCGAGGAGGAGCTCCATCCCATCCCCGAGAGCCTCGCCGCCATCGAGGGCGACGTCAACGCCACCAAGAACCTCGAGGTGTTGCGCGCGTTCGCCAAGCAGGCGCCGACCGGCAAACCGCGCAGGGTGCACATCCGCTTCCTGCTCTCGCCGCTGGAGCTCCGCGGCAACGGTCGCGTCAGCAGCGTGGTCCTCGCGAAGAACAGGCTGGAGGCGCGACCGGACGGCTCGATAGCGGCCGTCGCGACCGGCGAGACGGAGGAGCTGGACGCGCAGCTCGTCTTCCGCTCGGTCGGCTACCGGGCCAAGCCACTGGCGGGCGTGCCGTTCGACGAGCGCCGCGCCGTCGTGCCCAACGACAGGGGTCGGGTCCTCGCCGGCGCCGGCGGCGCTCCCGTGCCGGGCCTGTACGTGGCGGGCTGGGTGAAGCGCGGCCCGAGCGGCGTGATCGGCACCAACAAGGCCTGCGCCATGGAGACCGTCGCGCGGCTGGTAGAGGACGAGCTACCCGAACCCGTCGACCCGCGGCCCGAGGCCGTGCTGGAGCTGTTGGCGGCGCGGGGCGTCAAGCCGTTCACGGCGCAGCAGTGGGCGCGCCTCGACGCGGTCGAGACGGCGGCGGGCGCAGCCAGCGGGCGACCGCGCGTCAAGCTGGCCGACGTGGGCGCCATGCTCGACGCCGCCGGTTAGGCCTTTAGGGGCCGGGCGGGACGGGAAACGGCCCGTTCCCGCAGGTGTTACTATGCTCGCGCAGCAACGCGCAACCAGCGCAATAGCGAGGTCTAGGACGTGTCGGATAGTCGTGCGGCGAGTTCGGTGGCGCCCCCTGCCGGGCCCGGCTCTGGCGGAGCGGGCAACGGGGCCGCTCCGCTACTCAGCATCCAGGGGTTGGTCAAGGACTTCGGCGGCCTGCGGGCCGTGAACCACTGCTCTTTCGACGTGAGGGCCGGCAGCATCACCGGCCTCATCGGGCCAAACGGCGCCGGCAAGACCACGCTCTTCAGCCTCGTGTCCGGGTTCTACGAACCGGACGAGGGGCGCGTGTACCTGGACGGCGAGGACGTGACGGGGCTGCCGTCTCACGAGATCTTCCGCAAGGGGCTGTCGCGCACCTTCCAGATCCCCAGGGAACACAAGAGCATGACGGTCACCGAGAACCTGATGCTGGTCCCCAAGGGGCAGATCGGCGAGCGGTTCTGGAACCCGATCGTCCGCCCCGGCGCCGTCAGGCAGCAGGAGCGGCGCTTGCGGGAGAAGGCGCGGGAGGTGCTCGCGTTCGTGGAGCTGAGTCACATGGCCGACCAGGCGGCGGGAGCCATGTCCGGCGGCCAGAAGAAGCTCCTCGAGCTCGCCCGCACCCTGATGGCCGACCCGAAGATCGTGCTGTTGGACGAGCCCGGCGCCGGGGTGAACCCGACGCTCATGGGGAAGATCCGGGAGAAGATCGAGCTCCTCAACCGCGACCGCGGCATAACGTTCCTGCTCATCGAGCACGACATGCCGCTCGTGATGGGCCTCTGCGACCCCGTCGTCGTCATGAACCAGGGGAGCAAGCTGGTCGAGGGCCCGCCGGCGGTCGTCCGCACCGACCCGCGCGTGCTCGAGGCCTACCTTGGAGGGCAGTATGCCGCTCTTGACGGTTGAGGGCGCCGTCTCCGGTTACGGGGAGATGCAGGTCCTCAACGGCGTGAGCCTCGAGGTCGGCCAGACCGAGATCGTCTCCATCGTCGGACCGAACGGGGCCGGCAAGTCCACGGTCATGAAGCTCGTGTTCGGGCTGCTCAAGCCGTGGCAGGGCACGGTGACCTTCGGCGGGCACGACATCTCGGGCATGGCGCCCGAGAAGCTCGTGCGCCTCGGGCTCTCCTACGTCCCGCAGGTCGACAACGTCTTCCCCAACCTGACCGTCGAGGAGAACCTCGAGATGGGCGGCTTCACTCGCGAGGGGTCGCTAGCCGAACAGAAGGAGCGCGTGTATGAGTTGTTCCCGCGACTCGCGGAGCGGCGCCGGCAGCGCGCCGGCAAGATGTCCGGCGGCGAGCGCCAGATGGTGGCCATGGGTCGCGCCCTGATGCTCGACCCCAAGCTGCTGATGCTAGACGAGCCGTCGGCAGGGCTGGCGCCGCTCCTCGTCGACATGATCTTCGAACGGATCGTCGACATCAACGCGTCGGGCGTGGCCGTGCTGATGGTGGAGCAGAACGCCAAGAAGTCGCTGGCCCTCGCGGACCGCGGCTACGTGCTCGCCACCGGCCAGAACCAGGTCGACGGTCCCGGCAAGCGGCTGCTCGACGACCCAGAGGTCGCGCGCCTCTACCTGGGAGGCTGACGGTGGTCGGAAGCAGTGAGGCCATGAAGCTGAGGCCCGGCGAGCGGTTGCGTCACCTTGCCACGAGCCGACCGGCCATGATCGCGGCGCTGATCGTATTGTTCCTCCTCCTCGTCGTCGCCGCCCAGCTCAAGGGCGTCAGCGCGAACATGCTCCTCTCCCTGCTGGTGCGGGGCGTGCTGCTCGGCGGCACCTTGGCGCTCGGCGCCGTGGGCGTGACGCTCGTCTACGCCGTCCTCAAGATGGCCAACTTCGCCCACGGCGACACCATGACCGTCGGCGCCTACGTCGGGCTGTTCGTGATGGCCCTCCTGCCCGCCGGGCCGCCGTTGGCGCCGTTCTCGTTCGGTTACGAGTTCCTCGTGGCCCTCGCCGTCGTCGTCCCCCTCGTCGGGCTCCTCGCCTACGGGCTCGACAGGCTGGCGTTCCGACCCCTGCGCGCCAGGCGGGCGCAGCCTGTCATGTTCGCGATGGCAGCGCTCGGCCTGGCGTTCGGCCTGCGGAGCCTCGTCTACCTGTTCTGGGGCGCCGACTTCACGTTCTTCTACACGGGCAGGGCGCGCAAGGCCGTCGAGCTGTTCGCGGGCGTGCGGGTGCGACCCGACCAGCTCTTCATCCTCGGCCTCGCCTTCGTGCTGATCGTGGGCGTCTACCTGCTGCTGGAGCGCACCAAGATCGGCAAGGCCATGCGCGCCACCGCGGACAACCCCGACCTGGCGCGCGTGAGCGGCATCGACACGAACCGGGTGATCCTGTGGACCTGGCTCGTCGGCGGCGGCCTGGCCGCGGCCGGCGGGATGCTCTACGCCCTCGACGTGCAGCTCAGACCGGAGATGGGGTGGTGGCTCCTCCTCCCCCTGTTCGCCGCGGTGATCCTCGGCACCCTCGGAAACGCCTACGGCGCGCTCGCCGGCGCCTTCGTCATCGGCATCGTGTGGCAGATGAGCAGCGCGTTCATCAACCCGACCTACGGTCACGGCATCGCCTTCTTGGTGATGGTGCTGGTGCTGCTGGTGAGGCCGGAGGGCCTGTTCGGGAGGCCGAGGTAGCATGGCTCCCCTCCCGCTCCTCAAGGGCATCCTCCTCACCGTGCCGCTCTGGCTCCTCCTGGCCAGCGTGCTGCGCATCAGGCCGGCGCTCCTCAGGCATCTGGTCGCGGTGACGGTCGGTTTCGGCGTCGCGACGCTCGCGAGCTACCTGATCCCGGCCGGGATCCTCTCCTACCTGATCACGTTCATCCTCATGGCCAGCATCTACGCCGTGCTGGCGCTCGGGCTCAACGTGCAGTGGGGTTACACGGGGCTCTTCAACATCGGCGTGGCAGCGTTCTTCGCCGTCGGGGCGTTCACGGCCGCCCTCGTCACCACGCGGCTGCCCACCGGCGTCAACGCCACCTTCACCAAGCAGCTCCTCGGTCTTGGCCTCCCGTACTGGGTGGGCCTGATTGCCGCCGGCCTGGTGGCGGGCCTCCTGGCGTGGCTCGTCGGCAAGCCCACGCTGCGGCTGCGCGGCGATTACCTCGCCATCGCGACCATCGGCATCGCCGAGATCGTGCGCCTGGTGTTCCAGAACGAGCGCTGGCTCGCCAACGGCCCGCAGCCGCTGCGCGGCATCCCGCAGCCGCTATCGTGCCTCGCGGCCGACGGCTGCTCCTGGCTGCCAGGCTTCGTGAACGAGTTCTTCGGGGCGTTGACGCCCCGCGACTACCCCACCCTCTACGTCGCCATCGTCGCCCTGGTCCTGTTCTTCGTCTACCGGGTGTTGGAGCGCGCCATCCGCTCGCCCTGGGGCCGTGTCCTTCGGGCGGTGCGGGAGGAGGAGGCCTCCGCCGCCATGAGCGGCAAGGACGTGGCCGCGTTCCGCATGCAGGCGTTCGTGGTCGGGTCGGTCATCATGGGCATCGGCGGTGCCCTGTACGCCCACTACGTGGTGTCCATCGACTACGGGCACTTCGACCCCCTCTACGGGACCTTCTTGATCTGGGTGATGCTGATGCTGGGCGGCAGCGGCAACAACAGGGGGGCCATCCTCGGCGCGTTCGTCGTGTGGGGCATCTGGTCGGGCACGAGCTTCGCCGTCGACGCCCTCAGGCCGACCCTGGCCGCCATCTCGCCCGAACTGCCGCAACGCGGGCCGTACCTGCGCCTCCTCTTCATCTCGATCCTCATGCTCGTCATCGTGCTCTACCGCCCCAGCGGGATCCTGCCGGAGGAGCGCGTCGTCTCCCTCGACCGCGACCTGGGCTGACCGCCCGCCCCGAGCACGAACCCCACGCCCAAGTTGAACAGTTTGGGGTTCAGTTCGCGTCTGTGACGGGGTTCGCGTGGGTGTTTGCCACTACATGGTGTGTTGGGCTGGTAGTAGGGTGCCGATGGCGGTGAGGATCTGCTGCTGCTTCGGGTCGGGGGTGGTGGTCTTCGTGATGGTGAGGCCGGCGTGCTGGATGGGCACGCGGTGGATGCGGGAGAGTTCGGTGAGGGCGGCTTGGGCGTTGACCTCTAGGCCGGCTTTCTCGAGGCGATCATCGATGATGCGGGT